>JAFZMT010000101.1 GCA_017553245.1 Methanomicrobium sp. | reverse complement strand
GATGCGCTCGTTGTGCTCCCGCGGCATATCCCCGGGTATGTAAACGAGAGATACGAGCCGCCGCTGCCGCATGCACCGCCGCAGGAAGAAAGCCCGGCTGATGCGGGGGTCGATGGGGCGGCGGAAAACGCCGGCGGCGAAAGCGCCGGAGTCGAAGCTGTCAGAGGCGCAGGCGGCAGCGGGATAACTGCGGATGCCGGAGAAGAAAGCCCCTACCCCAAGGAATACTCAAGGTTCGAGCTGCCCGAAGATGTCGAAATTCTCGCGGGCTCTCCGTCCGAACTCGTCAGCGGCGCCGAATACTCCGATTTCGCATACTACTTCAGGAACAGATATACAAAACTTGCAAAGATTCTGCGCGGACGCGGCGACTATCTGCCCATATCCGCACTGACTCAGACCGTGAGATACAGAAAACAGCAGGTCTGTATCGTGGGAATGGTCTCCGAGGTCAGAAATACATCTAAAGGACACAGAATCGCGGTTCTCGAGGACCCGACCGATACCATAAACGTCCTCTTCATGAACCCGCAGCTTCAGGCGGCATCGCCGAATCGCGACCCCGAACGCGACAGACTGCGTCAGGAACTCTTCGCCGAGGCTGAAAGGCTCATCCCCGACGAAGTCGTCATGATAAAGGGAACGCTCTCTGATGAGGGCACGATTATCTACTCCGACACCATGTTCAGACCGGACATTCCCCAGATGAATGCGCCGTTTCGGAGCAAAGAGCCGGCAAAAGCCGTTTTCATCTCGGATGTGCACGTCGGCAGCAATACCTTCCTGAAGGACGAATGGGAGAGATTCTCGGACTGGCTGACCACCTGCGGCGCCAAATACCTCCTTATCGCCGGCGACGTCGTCGACGGCATCGGTATCTACCCCGATCAGGACAAGGAACTGACGATACCCAATATTTACAGGCAGTATGAGGTTTTCGCCGAGATGCTTCAGAAACTGCCCCGCGACATGCGCATAATAGTTTCGCCCGGCAACCACGACGCAATACGCGGTTCGGAGCCGCAGCCGGCGCTGACCGAGGTATTTACGAAGCATTTTCCGCCGAACGTCACCCTTGTCGAGAATCCCGCGCTTGTGAGCATACACGGCGTAAGGGTGCTTATGTATCACGGCAGAAGTTACGATGACCTGATTGCGATGATTCCGGGCGCAAGCTACAACGAGCCTCAGAACATGATGACCGAGATGCTCAAACGCCGCCTTCTCGCCTGCACATACGGCGAGAGAACGCCCATCTTCCCCGCAAAAGAGGACAAACTCGTCATTGACCCCATCCCCGAGATTCTGCATACGGGGCATGTGCATATTACGGGGTATAAGAAGTACAACGGCGTTACCTGCATAAATGCGGGAACGTGGCAGTCGCAGACATCTTTCCAGAAACAGATGAATATCAATCCTAATCCGGCACGTGCGTTCATGATTAATCTGGAGACGCTTTCATGCCAGCTCTATGACTTCAGCGGCGAAAATCCCGTCCTCGTCGATTTATGACGAAATATGACCCGTGACAGGCATGACGACGCATGACACAGCCTGACGCGGCATGATGCCGCAGGACATAGCCGGCTCAAAACATTAAATTGTTTTACAACCATATTTTTGAAAATAAACCACGCATTAACTTCCAATTTTTTCGAAGTCAAAGATTTTGATATATACTTTGATGACGAAACTGTATGCAGTGAAGACATGACTGACAAAAATACATTTAAGGTAATCACGCTTGCATGCGCCGTTATTGTCGTTTTCGCGGTCGCAATCACCGTCGGCTGCATCGGAAACGCCAATGCGGACAGTGCGGGTAATGCGGGAAATGCGGGTAACGCAGGAAACACGGATAACACAGGTAACGCGGGAAATGCACCCGTCGCGGATAACGGCGCAGGTAAAACGGATTTGGTCGGCACCCAATGGGTTCTCGAATCGATTGCCGGTGAAAGCGGTCTGAAACCCGTCCCGAAAGGCGTTACCGTGACACTCAAATTCGATGAGAAGACTCTCGGCGGCAACGGCGGGTGCAACGGATACGGCGCAGGCTACACGACAGACGGCAATAAACTCTCCGTAAATCAGGAGAGCTTCATGTCCACATTGATGTATTGCGATCTCTCAAGCCCTACCGAAGCGGCATACAAAGCGGCACTGGTTAAGGTCGCATCCTACAAAATAACGGGCGACATACTCGAACTCTTTGACGACAGCGGCAAAGTGCTGCTCGTTTTTAAGGAGACGGCGGCATAATCGGGTGCCGCAGGTCCCGCTTTCGCCCGCATCCGCATCCCCCTCATAATGCGCACGACACCGGCGCGCAGTGATTTGGGTGCACTGCGAAACGGCGCTTAAAGGTGCGGCGGAAAAAAGATGCTGCCCATTTAAAAAGATACTCTTTTTACCACATAAGACAAAACTAATAGGCAAATTGTAACTTTGCCCGTTCACATACTTTTATTAAAAGGCTGAAAACGGCAAAGGGATGGTTGAATGATTATGGATATGTTAATCTATCTCGCACCTGCATGTGCACTCGTCGGTCTGCTTTTTGCGGCATTCTCGCTCATAAGCATCAAGAAAGAAGACGAGGGCGATGAGGTCGTCAAAAAGATTACCGCGGCAATCCACGGCGGCGCAATGGTCTACCTTAACAAACAGTACCGTGCAATCGCCGTCTTCGTCGTGGTACTTGCAATTATTATTGCACTTGTCCTGCCAAACGGAGCTTTAACCGCGGGCTGTTTCGTCCTCGGCGCTCTCCTTTCGGCAACGGCAGGTTACATCGGAATGTTCACTGCAACAAATGCGAACGGACGCACGGCAACCGCCGCAATACGCGGAATTGCCGCGGCATTCAAGGTCTCGTTCTCAAGCGGTCTCGTAATGGGTATGAGCGTCGTGGGTCTCGGACTTCTCGGTCTCTCAATCGCCTTCATCGTCGTATCTAACTTTGCCGGCGCAGGCGACTTCGCAACCACGGTAAACGTCCTTACCGGATTCTCGCTCGGTGCTTCCTCAATCGCACTATTCGCACGTGTCGGCGGCGGTATCTTTACCAAAGCGGCGGATGTCGGAGCAGACCTTGTCGGTAAGGTCGAAGCGGGTATCCCCGAAGATGACCCGAGAAACCCCGCAGTTATCGCCGATAACGTAGGCGACAACGTCGGAGATATCGCAGGTATGGGTGCCGACCTCTATGAGTCATACGTCGGTTCAATCATCGCGACAATGCTTCTTGCGGCACTCACGGCAGCGGTCGCATTCCCCGAGATACCCGTAATCAACGCAGTTCTCGTTCCGTTAGTCATCGCGGCTATCGGTATCATCGCCTCGGTTATCGGTTCATTCTTTGTCCGCACCAACAAGACGGAATCATCGGCTATCCATGCGGCATTCAACCGCGGTCTGATTGTAGGACTCGTAATCGTCATCATCGCTTCATTCTTCGTTACCAGAAACCTTCTGGGTCCCTACGGTATCGGAGCATTCGCGGCAACCGTCGCCGGTCTTGTCGCCGGATTCTTAATCGGTCAGATTACGGAATACTACACATCCTACGAGAGAAAACCGACCCTTGCAATCGCCGAGTCCTGTACGACGGGTTCGGCGACCAACATCATCACAGGTTTCGCAAAGGGTATGGAATCGACCGTCTGGTCGGTCTTAATCATCGGCGCCGCAATCTACATTGCTTACCAGCTTGCCGGTCTCTACGGTATCGCAATCGCGGCTGTCGGTATGCTTGCGACACTGGGTATCTCACTCGCAGTCGATGCATACGGTCCGGTTGCGGATAACGCCGGCGGTATCGCCGAGATGAGCCACCAGAAGAAAGAGGTCAGAGAGATCACCGATACACTCGATGCCGTCGGAAACACAACCGCGGCTATGGGTAAAGGATTTGCTATCGGTTCAGCGGCACTTACCGCACTTGCACTCTTCTCGTCATACGGTATCGCCGTCGGACTGGACTTCATCGATGTAATGAACTCGAATGTCTTCATCGGTCTCTTAATCGGCGCAATGCTTCCGTTCCTGTTCTCGTCCATGACCATGATGGCTGTGGGACGTGCGGCACACCAGATTGTTATCGAGGTGCGCAGACAGTTCAAGGAGATCAAGGGTCTTATGGAAGGAACCGCCGAGCCGGAATACGATACATGTATTGCAATCTCGACACACTCCGCACTTAAAGAAATGATTGCACCGGGTGTCCTTGCAATCGCGGCTCCGATTATCATCGGTCTTGTTCTCGGTAAGGGCGCACTCGGAGGACTTCTTGCGGGTTCGCTCGTCTCCGGTTTCATGCTTGCAATCACGATGGCAAACGCCGGCGGCGCATGGGACAATGCAAAGAAATACGTTGAACTCGGAAAGTACGGCGGAAAGGGCTCGGATGCTCACAAGGCGGCAGTCACCGGTGATACTGTCGGTGATCCGTTCAAGGATACATCGGGACCTGCACTCAACATCCTCTTAAAGCTCATGAGCATTGTGGCTGTTGTGTTTGCACCGCTCTTCCTTATCTGAGCGAAACAAAATCGAAACAAATCAAATATCTTTTTTTAAACTTTTCAAAGAACTTATTCAGCGTATTTTGGGCACGGTTACGGCAACGGAGATAAAGGATTACGACATTATCTTCGACAACGTCTACGGCGAACCCTTCAATCTGGACAGAATAGGCATAAGTCTTAGTATAAGCGAGAGACCCATGCAGAATATCATGCTCTCGGGCAGCGACACGTCACGCTTTAAATGCTACTCGGATGACGGGGTAATTGTCCTCGGCGGCAGATTCAAGCTTCTCTCGGAATATGACGACAAAACCGGCTGGGGCGACTTCGTGCTTAAGCCCGGCGAACACCTTGATTACTCGGTCTATGACATGAAGACGAACACTCTTATGTCCACGGGAAGAATTGCGGGAAAATAACGCCATAAGGCAAAAAGTGCCGAATAAAGATGTGTAAACCGGATAAAATACAATATCAATGAAATGCAAAAAGTGCAAAAAACGGCTGATAACAAAATAAGCTCAATCTGAGCTTATGTGAATCCTCAAAAAATTTATTTTTTCTTTTCCAGATCTTCGAGTTTCTTCTGCGCATCCTTTACGACGCTCTCGAATGACTTAAGGATGCTGTGTCCGGCGGCGATTGCCTTTGACTCAAGTTCGGCACGCTTCTCCTCCGAGTTGAGCAGTTCGTTGCCCGTGCTCACGAGGTTGTCTACCGTAGCCTTGAGGGATGCCGTCGCATCCGAGACTATCTTATCGAAATCGGGTTCTTTGCAGTTTGATTTCCACGAGCCTTCTTTTGCTTCCTCTTCGGATTTCGATACCCAGGCGCCGTTTACGAAATGTCCTTCTTCGTTATCCGTCATATTTTCACTTTAGTGAAATTCGCCTTATAATTATAAAAATATTACACTGAGATTGTGCATTATTACCGAGACATACCAGCCGACTACAAGTATGAGTGCACCGGTTCCCGAGTGCTTGATAATGCTGTTCGAATAGAATACCGTAACCACCGTCATAATCATTACGCAGCACTTGATAACGAAGTGCCAGATACCTGAGCAGTTTACGACTCCGACCATAAACGCGTTCAGCTCCTGACCGCCGTTTGAGAGAATAAATTCCGTTGTGAATACATCCAGCAGGAATAAACCGCCGAGCAGGAATAATATGAAAATCAGGGCAGACCTGTAAGCCCTGTCATATGTATATAAACGCGGGGACGGCGCTGAGGATAACGGTGATCTGTGTATAAACTGTAAATTATCTGTCATTAGCCTTCCTCCAAACAGTAGCGAGACCTACGAACATTCGCTACTTACCTAACTAAAGAACAATCTACGGGGTACGATATTAATCTTTCCATTAGCACACATACGAACAAATTATGTCGTCTCTGCGTCCGACATCGCAATCCGACGTGTATACGGTCATAACTTCACATTTTCAGGTCCGGACATCGATCAATTAAAATAGGCTCCAATCCTATAATTCCCTGCATGATATCGAATTTTATTGAAACTGGCAAAGAATTGCTGTTAAATCCCACGGATGCGCTGATAAAACTGCGGGATGAGAAACTTGATCAGGCGTTTATCTTCTTCCTTTTGATTATTGCGGTCTTTACCGTGCTTTCCACAATCGTCACCGCAATTATGACACCCGCGGAAAACCCCGTATTTTTCTTCGGCGGTTATGCGCTCGGCGCTTTCATAGGATCAATCATCGGAATGCTGATTTCCGCCGTAATTCTGCATATTTTTGCATTCATCCTCGGCGGCAGAAAAGGTATCGATCAGACGATCAAGGCAGTCATATACTCATTCGTGCCCGTCGCGCTCCTCGGCTGGATTCCGTTCGTAAGCTTCATCGGTTTAATCTGGTCATTCATCCTTGAGATTCTCGCAATCCGCGAACTTCAGGAGATGTCGACCGTGCGTGCAATTCTCACGGTCATCCTCCCGACAATAGTCCTCATCGTCTTTGTCCTTGTCGCATTCTTCGCCTTCGTTGCCGTAGTCGGCACGGCATATGCGCAGACGATGTAAAATCAATTCAAATTATTTACTTCATTTCTTTTTTTACGCCGCCGCCGTAAACGGCGAAAATTTCGGGGAGATTTTTCGGAAAAATTTCCTGCTGTGTATTCCCGCGAAATTATTCCGTGAAAATTTCGGTCACATTTCCGTTTAGAAATACCGAACAGTTAAAATATCATGCCATTGTACTTCCTGTTTACTATGTTCGCAAAAGTCACTCAAACTTTCAAGGGGTTGATCTTAAATCCTCACGAGGAACTGAAACGGCTGCGTGATGAGCCGCTTGAGGAGGCATTTATCTACTTCCTGGCGGTTGCCGCGGTCTTTGTCGTGCTCTCCGCCATTGTCTCGGTGCTCATGACGGTGCTGTCGATGCATGAGTCGACCGTCTTCTACGTCGCCTATCTGTTCGGATACATATTCGGCGCTTATATCGGCTGCGTCATCGGAATGTTCATAGGCGCATTCATCCTGCATGCCTTTATCTACTGCCTCGGCGGCAGAAACGGCGTGGAGGCGACGATAAAAGCGGCAATCTACTCCTTCACCCCGCTTGTGCTTCTCGGATGGATTCCCGTTCTGGGCGTCATAGGCAGCATCTGGTCGCTGATTCTTGAGGCGATTGCAATCCGCGAACTTCATGATATCTCAACGGCACGTGCGGCAATTGCGATAATTCTGACCCTGCTGTTCATTACCGTAATGGTGGTTCTCTTCATCGTCTTCCTCGTCATCTTCATACTCATAATAGTTCAGCCGTCCACCTTAGGAATAGAAGATTCGATTCTGCCGACGATGTGAGCCGCGGACGAAAAAATTATTTTTTTGTTGATTTTTTTATTTTCAACTTTGTTGCAGGCGCAAAACGGACAGATTATACTACAGGCAGTCAAGATAATATATGGGGAATAACGCCGGTGTAAAGCACCGACAGGTCGGGCAGACCGTGATAATATGTATAAAATAACTCCTTTTGTCAAATGGGCGGGCGGAAAAAGCCAAATTTTGAATGAGATAATTGCCCGACTTCCCGATACATACGATGACTACTATGAGCCGTTTATCGCCGGCGGCGCCGTATTATTCGCAATACAGCCTCATAATGCCAAAATCAACGATATCAACACACAGCTGATAAATACCTTCAATCAACTGAAATACTCCCCCGATAAAGTCATAAGCGCCGTTAAAGACCTTGACGGCACTGTCTGCGATAAAGAATACTATTACAGAAACCGAGATCGCTATAACGAAAAAATAAAGAACGGCATTC
This sequence comes from Methanomicrobium sp., assembly GCA_017553245.1. Classification (GTDB taxonomy): domain Archaea; phylum Halobacteriota; class Methanomicrobia; order Methanomicrobiales; family Methanomicrobiaceae; genus Methanomicrobium. The sequence continues at coordinate 2,845 of JAFZMT010000101.1, read as the reverse complement.
TGGACGAAGAAACGGCAGGACTCTTTATCTGGCTGAATAAGCACTGCTTTAACGGTCTTTACCGCGTGAACAACAAAGGGCTTTTCAATGTGCCGTATAACAACAAAACCGACGGAAGTTCAATGGTCGAAGATAATCTGAAAGATATCGGCATATACCTGAAAAATGTCGAAATCTATAATCTGGACTTCGGCGATTTCTGTAAATCCGTAAAAGAAAACGATTTTGTCTATTTTGACAGCCCGTATATTCCCGAAAGCGAAACGGCGGATTTTACGTCCTACACAAAAGGCGGTTTCGGCTTGGAAGAGCATAAGAGGCTTGCGGAACTGTATAAAGAGCTGGATAAAAGGGGTGCAAAACTTATGCTCTCAAATAATGATGTCGATCTGGTCTACGAACTCTATGACGGCTTTAAAATTGACAGTTTTGACGTAAAACGCATGATAAACCGCGATGCCGAAAACCGGACGGGAAGAGAAGTTATTGTAACCAATTATTAACGGTGATTAACGGGATTATTCTCCGGCATATTAACGGATATATTGACTGATATCCCGCCAAATCCGTTATCGTGAGCAAAAAGGCAAAAAAATAGTTTGTTTTATCAGACGCGTTTACGCATCGCATCCCGCATAACGCAGAACGCATCACATGCGTTTTGCAGTAAATGCGATCGCAAAAACAGCCATCAGACCGAGTAAGACAGTCCAGACAGCCGCAGGCGAGGTCTTTGCCGCAGGCGCCTGTGTCTGGGATGCCGTTGCCGCAGGCTGAGAGCCTGTCGTTGTTGCGGGTGCGGACGTCCCCGCGGAAGTCTGCCCGGGTGTCGACACAGATGTCGGTGCGGATGTTGCCTTAACTTTAGGCTCCGTTACCGTAAAAATAAACGTAAGATCGGACGAACCGCCGTAGGAATAGTCTGGGTCTTTCTCTATCTCAAGATTGTATGTACCGGCATCCCATCCCGTTGTGTCAATGACAACCTTCCATGTCTTGTCGGCACCAATCGTAAAGGGGTATTTGCCCACCTGTTTGTTGGCTATCTGTGCTTTCTTATAGACAACAACTTCGCTCGAAAAGCCCTCCGGCAATGTGCTCGTTCCCGAAAGTACAAATTCATCTCCCGAGGTAACCTCGCCCGGCGCCTCGAAATTGATGACATACGCCGAAACCGTGCCGACAGCCGCGGCAAAAAGCAGAAGAGAAAATGCGAAAATAAACTTCATTGAAACTGACTTCATAATAAACAATCGCCGAAAAAACGTAAATATCTTATCATTAACAGCCCGCATCGGCACCGCCGGCACACGCAGCGCCGTCAACGGTCGGCAGTTCACGGAAAGGACCGCACGCAGGGATCGTCGGTTATATTTAGATACAGATTAAATAAACAGAATACAGCGAAATGTCAGAAACACCGATCGCATATAACACGGCATTGGCGGCAACGGGTCTTCTCCTCTTATCCGCAATCACATACATGATATGCGGCTCATCAACGGGCTACATTATCCTGCTGATTGCGATGATAGTCGGCGTATCTTCGATCAGGACAAAGCGGGAAACCCTTATCGACCTCAAAGATGCCGCCAATACCCTTGTCTTCTTCGGATTACTGACGCTTCTCGCAATGGTTCTCTTACTGGCGGGGTCCGAAGGCTTTGACCTCGCACAGTTTTTCGGCATCGCGGGCAGTCTCCTCGCAATCATCGCCGGATATCTCTCCTACAGATCGACAAAAATAACATTCCTTGAGATACTGCCGTCATTAATCTCGGTATACACGGAAAGACTGATTCTTAAATCGAACACTCTCCTGCGCAGACGCTGAGCGCCCGCATCTTCGATTGGGCATCCTCAAAACCTATTTATCCTTACTGCTCAGAGATTAAATGCAAGAGGTTTACTAAACCCGAAGGTGAAGACATGAAGAAAATAATACTTGCAACCATGCTTTTACTGGCATTCTCCCTTGCGGTAATGCCTGCATCCGCGGTTATTCAGGAGCAGCACTTTAAAGGTCAGGTCTCCGTCATCGACGCAGCCAAAAACACAATGACCGTGCAGATAAACTACGTCTACGAAGGAAACGAATGGGTTCCCTACTCCAAGGCAACCACGGTCCCCAACAACATCATCCGCGGCAAGACCGACAACCCCTTAATCCAGAAGGAATTAAAGCAGGGCGATGCCGTTGAGGCATGTATAATGGGCGGTACGGACGGAAACGGCGAATGGATAGCGATGGGCAAAATAGGCTCGGTCAGTTCAACCGAGACGCCGTTCATCACCCTCTACGGTGACCCGTCGAAACTGATATCGAACTTCTATCAGGGCTATGTCTTTGAATACGCTCCCGTAGCGCAGTGCGGATCGTGTACGGGCACCCTATGTCCCTCCGAAGCCGCTTTCGTAATCGTATCCAAGGACGGCAAAGTCGTCGAAGAGAAGAAGATGGTTCCGGGCGAGAGCCATATCTTCGGCTACGACTCCGACAACCAGTATGTTCTTGCCGTAACCTACAACTTCGGTGAGGCAAGCTCGGAAGAGTGTTCGTCCTCACCCGTGATGATGGCGGGTCCCCAGCCGATTAACGACTTCACAATCTACGACACGCAGAGAAGCACAATCCTTGAGCAGATGACCGCGACTCAGACGGCGGCGGCAACAGCGGCTCCGACACAGACCGTCACCGAAGCGACACCAGTTCCGCCCGAGCCGAGAGGCACTCCAGAAACACCGGCTCCCACACCCTCGGCGATGCCGACAAGGTCCGGATTCGGATTTGAGCTTGTGATCATCGCAGGCATCATCGGCTCGGCGATTGCCGTCCTCAGAAGAT
>JAFZMT010000100.1 GCA_017553245.1 Methanomicrobium sp. | reverse complement strand
TGCGGCGCCCGTAATGACAATGGGCTTTCCCGGGATGATCAAGTCATTCATCGACAGGATGCAGCCGTTTTTTATGGCGTAATAAATCAGAAAAGAGCCAAAGATAACGAAGAATAAGGCAAAATGGCGAAAGACACTTCTTATCTCAATCGGCGGCATGAACGTCGACAATGACTTTGACGGCATAAAGCTCACCACGAATGCCTTCTGCAATATCGTCGACTCAAAACTCTATGCCGAGGTCTTGCAGAACAATATGGACAGTATCGAAGATGTCGCATCAAAAGAAGGGCTTCTTGAAGAGACACGCAAAATCACAGCCGCGATGTGCAGACAGATAATCGCGGATAAAGAAAAATACGCCGAATCGGATGCCTGAACCATTCGGAAATTAAACAATTCAAGGATCGGGAAATCGGGTTATTCAGGCATATGACCGAGTTTCTTCAGGCTCTCCCACCCGTTTTTTGTCACAATTATATGGTCCAAAACCTCGATTCCGAGTATGCTTCCCGAGTTGCAAAGCCTCTTTGTGACATCAAGGTCTGCCTGCGAGGGCTTCAGATTCCCCGACGGGTGATTATGCACAAGAATCACGGATGCGCATCTGTCGGTTATCGCGTCCGCAAACACCTCACGCGGGTGAACGAGACTCTGATTTAAGAGACCCATGCTGACTATACGCTTTTTTATGACCTCACATGCGCCGTTTAACGTGATACAGACGAAATACTCCTGCTGCTTCGAGCGTATATCCTCGACAAGCGGCAGCACGTCTTCGGGAGAAGTTATCCTCACCGCATTTTCTGTCTTTTCCATATAGCGTCTGGAAATTTCAAAGGCGGCAAGGACCTGCGCCGCTTTTGCCGGACCCATGCCCTCGACTTCCAGCAGTCCCTCATATGTGGGTTTGCCTTCCGTATTCTCAAGGATATTCACGATATCCGACGATATCTTTGTGACGTCACGACCGCTTACGCCGCGACCGAGGATTGCGGAGACAAGTTCCCTGTTGTTGAGTGTCCCCACACCCTTCTTCGCTATCTTCTCACGCGGGCGGTCATCGTCATAGAGATCCTTTATCTTAGGCATACCAGAATAGTCATTTTAAGTCGGGGCATATAGATTTAGCGAAATTGAAAAACAGGACATCATAGGACTTCTTTTGATGCGTGTCAATGTATGTATCGGGACAAGTATCGGAACAGGTCTCAAGGCATGTATCACAAGGGTATGTATAGGGACACGAATCGGGACAGGATCGTGGCAAGTATAAGGGCATTTGTCATCACCCGCATTATCAAAAAACATATATCACGAAAATACCTATTCACTGTTATAATTACAGGTGACTGAAAAATGACAACAATGGAAAACGCAGCGGCGGCATACGCCGGTGAATCACAGGCAAACAGAAAATACAGTAATTTCGCGGACAAAGCCGAATCCGAAGGCTTCCCGATGGTAGCAAAGCTCTTTAAGGCGGCATCGGAGGCAGAGGCGATTCACGCAAAGAGACTTCTCTTCGTGATGGACAAAGTCCGCTCAACCGAGGACAACCTCAAGGCATCCGTCGCAGGCGAGACCGACGAGTTTGAGACTATGTATCCGGGATTCATCAAGACGGCGGAGGCTGAAGGAAAGACCGAGGCAATTACCGCATTCACGCATGCAATGAAAGCCGAAGAGGTTCACGCAGGCAAATACAAAGAGGCACTTGCGGCAGTCTCAAAAGGCTCGGATATCGCGGTAAAGAAGATTTTCCTCTGCCCCGTCTGCGGTAACATAGAATTTGACGAAGCACCCTCGGCATGTCCTATCTGCGGCGTTCCCGCAAGAATGTTCAGAGAGATAGAATAAACGGATTGGAAAACATAACCAATCCGAACAATTTTCATAAACAAACAATTTCCTTAACCGGACAATTTTCTTAACAGAAGAATTTCTTAAAAATTCAATTCATTTACAGATGCTTTGCAATGCAGAGGTTTTGCGATGCAAATGTTTCGGACTGTTCTAAGTGAAAAATAAGTCTGAATAATATGTTCAATTTATCTTTTTGCTCAGTTTATCTTTTCGTGATCGATATGTGTATCATTCGTGAGCGGCTTTGCGTTTACCTCTTTGTGTGCCATGCTGATGTCGCGGCAGGTCGCATAGAATGAACTGAGAGACTGCTCGAATTCCGCCATATTCTCCTGCTTATAGTATTCTTTTGCATCCCGATATATCGCATTCAATGCCGAGACATCCTTTCCCTGCATGCGCATCTCGGATAACATATCCTTCATGAAAGCAAGCTCTTCCGAGGCTTCGTGCAGGGATATTGATACCGATGATACGGGGGTTGCATAAGTACTGCCGCCAGCGCCGCTGCTCTGGCCTGCGCCGGCGCTCTGAACATTATCTCCCTGAGCATTGACGCATCCGCAGGAAAGGGCGGTGCCGATAACCGCGATAAGCGTAAAGCCCAATATCGCCATTCGTTTCGTATTCAACCGAATCATTTCCTTTTGATATTGACAGGTATTGATATTGCGGGTGACGCGTGCGGCATCACCCCTTCTATTGTGTTATTCTCTTTATTCGCGGGACAACAGGATAAATGACATCAATATCCGCAATTCATTCGTTTAACCGAACGGTTAAACACATAAGGTGTGCGGGCAAAGGGTGAGGGACGAGGTGGGCAAACGCCTGCGTAAGCGGTATGAATATTTCGGCAAATTGAGGAAGGGAAAAATACGATTGCCATGCGGCATCGATAAAAAATAGAATCATTCATAAAAACACGTGCATGAATCTGCAAAGTCCTTGCAGATCCGTTGATTTTAACGATTTTAACGATTATTTGATTTAATGATTGAATGATTTTATGCGACTATTGCAAGCACGGTTCCCGTAACTGTCAGAAAGAAAATTACGTGCAGAGCAATTGCGGCTCTTAATCCTTTTACCATTTGGGTATTACCTCCTTTTATTTTTCTGCCGGATTCACGCGAAAGCCTCTTCGAGAGTCTTCCTTCAGAGTATTCTTTCAGAGCCTTCACGGTGTCATCCGATATATACTGAATCGGCGCCTGAGTATATGAATGAGTAAAACGCCGTTCATTACACTATCCTACGGTGAGGTTATACGGGGTAACCCCTGTCGCCCGACGGGATAACACAAAGGGAAAGCAATCTTACTTCGCGGACGGTTTCATGAAAAACCGGGTTTTGTTTAAGTAACGCACGATAAAAACACAGCATAAACACTGTAAAATCAGAGTGAAATCGAACTGTATCAAACTGAATCTCAGAAATATCTCAGTAAAAAGCGCTGATATATATTAACCGCAAGAGAAGAGGGACATATGTTTTTACGCATATGCCCGCAGGGTCTGGAGTCGAGTGTAGTTTACTTCTCTTGCAGACTTCGCTTAAAAGCGAAGGATATTCTGGCAATTAATGGTTTTATGTCTGGTGATTTTTGGAATGTATGATCCTACCTGATGAATTTTTGGCGTTGTCTGTTGAATCAAGTTATGAGTTTTGTATGCAGGCTGTCTGAATTCCTGCACATCGCATTGTCCGCAGGCATATCTGCCTTATGCCTGCAGCGGTTTTCCATTTGTCTGCTTTTTCCACACACTGTAAGATGAAAACGTCTGAAATTTCCATCTCACACTGCATTTCCAGATGCTTAGGTGATACCACCCCTAAGTCATCCTTACAATTTAATTGCCCTGTCAGAATATAAATGGGTTCAATACCCGCAATTCATTCATTTATCCGAACGGTTAAACACATCGGGAAACACGATTAAAAATGGTATTTTTGTTTTTTAAATGATTTAATCGGCTTTTGTCTCAGTTACTTTCTCAGTTGCGTTTTCAGTTGCTTTCTCCGTTGCCTTCTCCGTTGACTTCGCCGTTGTCTTCTCCGCAGCCCCGCCGTGCGACTCCCATGCGGCGACAAGGTCGGCAATCATGTCGTCAACGGACTGATACCTGTCATCGGGATTCTTGGCTATCATCTTCATGATGATATCGTCAAACACCGCGCCCTCCGCAACTTTCTCGGACGGCTTGACAGGCTCTTTGTAGAGGATCTCATCGCTCATGTCGGCAACGCCGTCGCCGAAGAACGGGCGCGTTCC
>JAFZMT010000099.1 GCA_017553245.1 Methanomicrobium sp. | reverse complement strand
GGACACCGAAAGCGGAAAGACCAATGTCTCCGCTATCGAGATTCGGCTGGTGAAGAAATAACCCGTTCCTTTCAGGTAATCGTTTTAATCTTCGGGTAATTTACCCCGAAAGTCTGTTTTGATTCCTTTCACTGACCAGAAAGGATATAATAATTTCAGTAGAAATATTGTTATTCATGAATATACTCAAGACCGCCGTCGTTCTGATGATTGTTCTCTCAGGCATTATTCCCGCCGTATCTGCGGAAGAGGAGAACAGATACAGCTATATTACGGTAGACTCCGTCGACCTTGAGCTTACAAAGGATAAGGCAATCTTCGATATCAATTATCATATCGACAGCGGCGTTGAATTCCTCGTCATATTCCTCGGAAAGAACGATCTGAAGAACAAGCTTGAGAAGATGTTCTCTCTTAATGACGCTGACTTCGGGACAACCACGATGACCGGCGCCAGAATAACTCTCAAGAATCCTTCCGTTGACTACGGCGACGGCTCATACTGGTTCCCCAAAAAGGATTTTGCCGTAACGGTTCCGGTGCTGAACGTAAAGACCGCACGTTCCGACAAGACATTCTACGATGTCAGTGAGGTCCCGGGAATGGGATACTTCGGCGATCCGCTTCCGGCAACCCCGCCGGCAACCGACATAAATAAACTCAGAATAACCAGTGACCCCGTAACCCTGGCGACACCCGAGCCTACACCTGTGGCTCATTATTTCAGATAACTTTTTTTCGCTTTTGCTGTTTAGCGTATCTGCACTTTTGCCTTGCACTTTTGCCGTCACGCATTTTTACGCGGAATCATTTTGCGATGCCGTATCCCGTGCAAGCCACTTCTAAACTCCCTGTATTCATTCACGAACGTTAGCCGCAGCCGTGAGAAAGCGTAGCCGCGAATCATAGCTGTGAACCTCCTTAGATGTGAGAAATCATAAGCCGTGAACCATAGCCGTGAAATTATGCATGGTCAAAATGCACGGCGAAAGGTATGCACAATCGCGATCTTGAAAAAAAGAGAAAAGAAGGTAATTTAAGTAAATCCGCAAAAACTGAAAAGTGAGAGTGTTTTTAATCCGCAGTCTCTGCTGAATGGGTGCCGTGGCTCTCGACATCCTCTTTGGGCTTGAACCATCTTGCGGCATACTTCTGAATATACATACCGATTGCGCCGAGTATAAGCGCTCCCGTGATGGCGTAAATCAGTGCGCGCAGTCCGTCATAGCCCACTATAGGGAACTCAAGCGGCGTGCTTATAGAGATAATGTATACGCTTGCGCCGTATGCCACAAGACTGACTGCTATCGCAAAGAACGGCAGCGGCAGCGAAAGCGCAAGTGAGGGGCGGTCGTTAAGGTATGAATCCGTTATCTTTCCGAGCGAAGCTATGAGCATTGCCGCCGCGAAGTAGACTACGGCGCCGTATATGAAGGAGAAGGCGTAGAATATGATACCCTGATCCGCGGAATACCATTCGAGCAGACTTGTAAGTCCCAGAACTATTCCCACAACGGCGATGAGCAATGCCGTGATATAGGCAATGAATGAGAATCTGCCGCCGAGGAAAGACCTGTGCAGACCGACGATGGCGTAGCTGAAGTAATCGTCGATTCCCAGACCCTTAAAGAGCAGGTATATTCCGATTACGCCCAGAACTATAATTATCGCAATGTCGGGGCTTCCCATGAGGCATGCCGCCGCATACAGAAGCATTGCGATGCCGACCGGCACCAGAAATGTCCTTGCCAGCTGGGGGTCGTCCATGAACTTCTTGATGATGTAGTAGGTGCTCTCGAGGTTAGGCATCTGCTTGACGATGACGCGCTTTACGCTCTTTACCTTCACCGATGCCTGAATGATGGGCATAACAAACTCGTCTTCGGCGCCGTCCGTCACGACTATGCATTCGTTAATCTCGTTTTCCTGAACGATACGTTCAAGTTCACGGGAAATTCTCCTGTCGCCGTCTATCTCGCTTGTCTGGCTGCCGCCGATGACGGCGATGAAGACATTTTCACCCCTTGACGCAAGCTCGTCATAGGTCTTTATTCCCTGAAAAATTGCGTTTACGTCTGAATCTTCGGGATCGGCAAGAGCCAGCCTTGTCGCCGTATCGAGGCAAGCCTCTCTGCCCACCGCAGGCTCGAGGACATTTGCCTTATATCCGATATCATCGTCCCTGTCGACGCATAATACCAGAGTGCGCACTTCAGACATAATGTTATAAGTTTTTCTTTTGAATATATAATAAATTGCCTGATAAAACTTGAAATATCACATTTTTGCCAGACGACAACCG
>JAFZMT010000098.1 GCA_017553245.1 Methanomicrobium sp. | reverse complement strand
GCAAAGTCCGTAAAGTCCGCAGAATCCTCCGAGTCCGCGACCGCAACGTTGACCGCGATGCCGACAGCATCCGCCGCCACGTCAGACCGCGATGCCTGCGCCGATTTCGACGACACTCAGCCGTGCGAGAGAATTCCGATAATCGCGACAATCAGGAGCCGCAAAGAGGGCGGGGAGTTCGACGGAGGTATCGGCGACTGGCACCTTGCGATAAAACCGTGGCTCAGCACCGCCTGCGACTACATCGATGTCGAAGAGCAGTTTTCGCCGCTTGCGGAGGAGATTCACTCCTACGGCAAGAAGATCATAGCTTCGGTTCACATGAACCGCATGCCGGGTCTTTCCGAACTCTCGGATATCGAAAAGCGGCTGCGAAGTTACGGCGATATCGTCAAGATTGTCGTCGCTCCGAATTCAATGTCGGATGCCGCGGATTTCGTTAAGTTTACCGCCGATGCGCAAAAGCCGATTATCACGAGCATTATGGGCAGTGAGTTCGCGAAAGTGAGAATAGCGCTCATGATTGCAGGCTCCGCTCTAATCTACTGCCATGCGGGAAGGCAGGCGTCGGCGGGGCAGTATCACATCGCCGATGTTCAAAAGATAATTGAGATACTCAACCCGGTAAATCCGTAAGTCCTGCGAGAGTTATCCCGGTCGGCGTACTGTCGGCGGCGGCTCGGATACGGCACCCGATACAGCGCTCCATACACACACGATACGGCGTGCGTTACGTCATCCGATTTATCCGATATCTCCAAACATCCCTTTTTTCCGCACTCGCGGTATTAACCCGAGCCATCAAAAGATTTATATTATATTAACACTATCTTTAGGTTAATCTGTTACATAGAGGTTCGATAAAATGAACGACAAATATTCATACGAAGTTACTGTTAAAGAGGCAATGCATGAGGATGCGGGTCGGGGAATAGCCCGCCTGAGTCCCGAAGTCATGCAGGATCTCGGTCTTACAAGCGGAGACGTGATAGAGATTGCCGGAGGTAAAAAAGCCGCGGCAACAGTCCAGCGTGACTATTCCGTAGGCTATGACAGAAGAGTCATCCGTATCGACGGTAACATAAGAAGCGATGCCCAGACAGGTATCGACGAGAAGGTCACAATCCGCAAGGTCGATGCGCCTTATGCCGAAAAACTCGTAATAAGCTCCGCACAGCCCGTCGCCGTCAACCTCCAGGGCACGGAGCAGGATATCGCGAGGATACTCAACGGCAGAGCGTTCACGCAGGGGCAGACCTTCCGTGTCTCGACCGTGATGGGCAATGTCCTGACCTTTATAATATCCAAGATACAGCCCGGCGACATCGCCGTCGTCGGTCCCAATACCAAGGTCGAGATAAGCGATAAGGCAGCGGAGAAAGGCTCCGGCAAAAAGGAAATCCCCGACGTTCACTACGAGGATATCGGCGGTCTCGGACGTGAGGTCGATCAGGTCCGTGAGATGATTGAACTGCCGCTGAGGCACCCCGAAATATTTGAGAAACTGGGCATTCAGCCGCCCAAGGGAGTCCTTCTTTACGGTCCGCCCGGAACCGGTAAGACGCTTATCGCGAAGGCGGTCGCAAACGAGGTCGATGCACACTTCATCACGCTCTCGGGACCCGAGATTATCAGCAAGTTCTACGGCGAAAGTGAGGGCAAGCTGAGGGAGGTCTTCGATGAGGCAGCCGAAAATGCGCCGACAATCATCTTCATAGACGAAATCGACTCGATTGCGCCCAAACGCGAGGAGACGAAGGGCGAGGTCGAAAGAAGGGTTGTGGCTCAGCTGCTGACCCTGATGGACGGACTTAAGGGACGCGGTCAGGTCATAGTCATCGGCGCCACCAACCTGCCGGACAATATCGACCCCGCACTCAGACGCGGCGGAAGGTTTGACCGTGAGATTGAGATAGGTATCCCCGACAAGAAAGGCAGACAGGAGATATTCCTTGTGCACACCCGCGGCGTTCCGATTGACCTTTCGGGCATCGAGGTCACGGGCGAAGAAGGTCTGGAGTTAAGCCGCAAGTTCGCCGAGATGGGCGAGATTGAGGGCAGAAAACAGGAAGAGATCATCAAGAAGAAGAAGTTCCTCGAGCCGTTCGCCGCCGTCACGCACGGATTCGTGGGTGCCGATATCGCCCTTCTCGTCAAAGAGGCGGCGATGCATGCCTTAAGAAAGGAGATTAAGACCTTAAAGAACATCGATGAGATAAACAGCGAGGTCGTCGAGAGGATTAAGGTCACGAAGGCGGACTTCGAGTATGCCTTAAAGCACGTCGAGCCTTCGGCGATGCGTGAGGTCCTTGTCGAGATTCCCGACGTCTCGTGGGAGGACATCGGCGGACTTGAAAACGTCAAGAAGGAGCTTACCGAAGCCGTCGAATGGCCGCTCAAATACCCCGAGATATTCAACAAACTCGGCACCAAACCGCCGTCAGGCATTCTTCTCTTCGGACCTCCGGGAACGGGTAAGACCCTGCTGGCAAAGGCGGTCGCAAACAAGAGCGAGTGCAACTTCATCTCGGTAAAGGGACCCGAACTGCTCTCGAAGTGGGTCGGCGAGTCCGAGAAGGGCGTCCGCGACGTCTTCAAGAAAGCACGTCAGGCGTCGCCGTCGATTATCTTCTTCGACGAAATCGATGCGCTTCTGCCCAAACGCGGCGCATACAACGACTCTTCGCATGTGACCGAGAGCGTGGTAAGCCAGATTCTTACCGAGCTTGACGGACTTGATGAACTCACGAACGTGACGGTGCTCGGCGCAACCAACAGACCCGACATGCTGGACGACGCCCTCATGCGCCCGGGAAGGCTGGACAGAATCATCTATGTGCCGCCGCCGGATGCCGCGGGAAGAAAGAAGATCTTCGAGGTTTACCTCAAGGATGCCGACAATCTGCTCGCAAAGGACATCAGTATCGACGAGCTCGTCGAAAAGACGGAAGGTTACGTGGGCGCGGATATCGAGCTTGTGGTGAGAGAGGCGAAACTTCAGGCAATGCGCGAGTTTATCGCGAATATGGCTGACAAGACCGAAGAACAGCGCCTTGAAGTCCTTTCCAACGTGAGAGTGACCAGAAAGCACTTCGAGGATGCGATGAAGAAGATCAAGAGTTCGCTGGACAAGAACGCGATTCAGGAATACGACAGGAAGGCGTGGAAAGTGCTCTATTCCGCCGAAGAAAACAGCGTTCTCGAGAAGGGGGCATCCGCGGTTATGAGGCTTTCATACGGCGGCGAGACCGAGGAGAAGACCAAACTGAAGGACGAACTTGAAAAGGCGGTCTATTCGGCGACGAAGGACTTCGATAAGATTGCCGACCTTACCCGAAAGGCAGAGTATATACTCAAAGATGAACAATAATAGTTTAAGAAAATGTCACAGGATGATGACCTCGATAACGAGATAAATGACGCAATCAATAAGTTGTTCAAAGAGATGATGAAGGACGGAAAGTTTCCTTTTCAGGGGAAATTCTCCGTCATGATCTCGGGGGGCAGAATTCCTATTGATATAAACCCCCCGAATTCTCCGGTGAAGGACTGCCCCGAGGATTGCGACGGCGATTGCGAGGACGACTGCCCGCACGATTCGTTCAGCCGCCGCAGGGTGAGCAGACCGCATTCGGGAAACCGTACGCACGTGCGCCCGTCGAAGATTAATGCGGATTATGTAGAGAAGACGCCGTATTCGGAGTATTACGATTATGACGGCGAGATTCAGGTCTTTGTCGATCTGCCGGGTACGGATCTCTCAAATACCGCGATTTCGGTGACGGACGGCGATAAAGAAGATTTGCTGAGTGTCACGGCGTTTACCGGCGATGTCAGGTATTCGATGGTGATTCGTGTCTCAAAGATTAAGAAGGAGACGATGAAATACAGGTCGGTTCACGGCACCCTGACGATAGTCGCAAAGCTTGCGGATACGGAAACGGAAGCGAATGTGAATGCAAACGCTGATAACGGGCACGATTCCGAAGTATCGAATGAGTGAACAGTCGGATTTAGCGGATTAATATCCGAATTGAATCCGGTAAAAACAACAAACCAACCAAAACACGTTTTTTTACAAGTTCATTAACAGTCCAAGCGGATTATTTATTCTTTTCAACCCGTTGAATCAATTGAACCGCACAGTAGGGGCAGTATCTTTCGTCACCCGCGGTCTGCCAGCCGCATGAGGGACATTCTTTGATTATTGCAACAGTTTCAGCGGTTTCACGGGTTTGCCCGCCGCCGTTTCCTTCGCTACAACTGCCGCCGCTCAGGAAGGGTAACAGCGGTATGAAAAGAAACATGAAGAAGAAGGGCAGTCCCGCAAGGTAAAGGACGGCACTTATTCCGAGTGAGCCGATAAGGAGTATCAGGCTCAGAAAATACCTGTTCGTTGCGCTACCTCCAGAACGGCATGTGCGGGGAGAGCGTCGGCAAAGATTTGCTTATCGGCGTTGAGGTCGATGCAGGAGATCTCGCCCGCAAACAGTTTTGTCAGGATGTGCGAGCCGATTCCCGCCGCTATTATCTCCGTCGAACCCGTTTCCTTCATGATGCGAAGGGTTTCAGCCCGAATCAGGTCGGTCTGCTCTTTGACAAACGCGGCTGCGATCTCCTTTGCACCGCTTTCGCCGATCTCTGAGAGGTCGGAGCAGACCACTCTTGAAAGACGCTGCAGCGATGCCGCATACGTGTTTTCGGCGCCGTCGGCGGTGGGCACGCTGTAGTCGTCAACCGAGATATTGCCGAGGACGAGGTGGGCATCGGCGCTCTGAGCGAAGTATTCGCTGCTGACGAAGGTATCATACCCGTTTACGCGGACTTTTCGCAGTAGGGAGGGTATCGTCGACCGCAACGTGCCGGTATAGACCAGATAGCCCTTTCGGAGTCTGTCGAGGTCGGTCATGCCCTTTAAGGACTCAAAGCGGTTGAGCGGGATTATGTCGCAGGTCGTGCTTCCGAAATCTACGAGAACGGCATTCGGATACCTGTCTCTCAGGAAATCGACGGATGCGAGCCAGTTTGCCGCCGCCAGAAGATGCGTGGGGCTGTCATGGAATTTTCCGTCCATGCCGTAGAATTTCGAGTCGGGGATTGCTTCTTTAACGGCATTTACTATGAAGGCTATGCCTTCGTCCTTGTTTGAGAAGCCGTCGGCAAGCTCCCCGCTCATCACGACCGCGGCTTTTCTGCCGGCATACGGTCTTAAAAGTTCGGTCAGCGGCGAATCCTTCCACATAGGGCAGTAGTGTATCTCAACCGCATTGCCCGTGCATATCTTGAGGTTGGCGCCGCCGACATCGATTCCGATTATATCCTTTATTTCACTCATAATCCCGCTAATCATCTCACTCGTTATTTGCTCGTTATTTGCTCGCTGTTACGCTCATATTCCCGCTCATTCAATATTTATGAATCAATCTTTTTGGGTACTATCATAAAATTTGGTGTCATTGTTAATCCGCAAGCAGTATTACAGTCTCTTTACGTTGCCGTTTGTGTCAAACGAGACTCTGCCGCTAAAGTGAACGCTCTCCGGACCCCTGCCTCTTGAGCATTCGACAAGGATATCGGCTATCTCCTCTTCCATGACGCTGCATATTCCGACAAGGCTTGTCGTCGGCCGCGGGTTGACATCCACGACGTAGACCTTATCGGCAAGAACCACATCGACGCCGACGTATCCCTGACATCCGAGGACATTCAGAGCCTTAATCGCGGTTTCGATAATCTCGTCCTTCCGCGGATGGTCTATGGGGGTTTCGCCGCCGCGATACGCAAATCTGCCGTTCTTCTCCTCTATATACTGCCTGTTGAGCGAGAGGACAAGGGGTGCCCTGCCGCTGTAGGACTCGCAGACCTCGCCCGTGATGCGGCTTCCGACAAGGCTTACACTCAGGTTTTCGCCGACGATGAACTCCTGTCCGAACTCGCCTTTCTGCGGCTCTTCATCGGCAAGACGCATGTTTTCTCCGTCGACGCCGCTGATCTGCTTGATAAGCCGCATTCCCGAGGTGACTTCTTTGGGAACGGCGATGCCGTGCGACTCAAGGATTGCCCCCGTCCGGCGTTTGTTGGCACAGAGCGCTATATTGAGGCTGTCGCAGCCGATATTCCTCGTATTGTCCTCGATTATCTTGGTAAACTTTCCGAGAATGCTGTCGGGCGCGATTACAAGCCCGATGTCGCAGAGCGGCGCAAGTCGCTTCAGTTCTTCGGCGAAATCCCCTTTTTCGGGGGAGATGACTTCGTAACCGCACCTCTCAAAGCTGCCACGCAACGTATCCAGCATTGCCCTTCCCTCCCCTGCGAGGGACGGGTTGTGCGAAACGGCATATTCGGCAATTAATGCTTTCATTGCAGAATATATTTGCTTTAAAATTACTTTAATGATGAGATCTTATTCGACGGCATTACGGCATATGACACAGGCATTATTACATCGCGGTATCCGCGGATTGTCAATCGCTAAAAAAAAGTGGAGAATATTTTTGCCGGTTGATTGAGAGATTATTTCTTTGCATCCTCTGATTCGTCGCTTTCATCGGCGTATTCAAATTCGATATCGGAATTGTCTTTTGCCTTGGGCTTATCTTTATCGGAATCCTTGCTCTCAGCCTTATCTTCGGTCTTGTCCTCAGTCTTATCTTCAGATTTGCCGGCGTCCTT
>JAFZMT010000097.1 GCA_017553245.1 Methanomicrobium sp. | reverse complement strand
GGCATCACCCTCGAGCGGCTCGGCGAATTTCGTCTTGCTTACCGCACGATATTTCATGCTGTCGACATGAATCGATACTATTCTCAATTCAAACAACCCTCTTACACTTCATATGTGTGAATCACAATTGTGAATAATAGTATTTAACAATTGTGAACTTTAATATATCGATCCCGCTCCCGCCAAAGCACAGCACGGCGGTCACATGTCTTCCACGGTAATCGTGTATGTCTTGACAACAAGGCACCCTACGTCCGCAAATTCGTATTTATAGCCCGATTTTTTGAACCCGCCGCCGCTGACGCCGCCCGCGATGCCTGCGGTAAAGTAATTCTCCCAGCCTGTTGAGAGGTCGTTATCGCGGTCGGGGACGTATTCAAGCGAAACTGTCTGCGCCCCGAGCGGCGCCATCCCCTGCGGCGTCAGATAATCCTCATCGACTGTCTCGGGCGCCGTCAGCATACTCATTCGGACATCACCGATGCCGCTCAGCGACTGTCCCTCATCGCCGTCAATCTTCGTGAGAATTATGACCAGAGTGCCGGCACTTTCGCCGCCCCCGCCGTCACCGTCCGCGGCATCGAAATACCATCGCGGTTCGGCAACCATGACCGAGCCTGCCGCGCCTCTTTCCCTCTTTAAAACGGCGCCGTTCTCAAGCGAATATACAGCCGTCCCCGCGCTTGAGACATAACGCAGTTCACCCGATTTGAACTCGCGGGTAACGATGCCGCCGCCGGATGCCGAAGGATAGCGAATCACGAACTTATCCGCGGATTTCGCCGCAGGTATGAGTCGGAGGTTGCCGCCTGCGATTCTGACGGCTGTCTCACGATACGGCACATTGCCGTATGTCAGCGCCCTGAAATCATTTTGAAGCGTAATCAGAGCCTGTTCAGCGGAGATTTCATCGGCATGAGTCTGCGACTGGATAAGAAGCGGATATGCAAAGACCGTGATCATCGCAATTCCGATTACGGTTATCGTGAAGATAAGAATATATCCGATTGCCTCGGATACGGCGTTTTCATCGGCGGTTTTCAGTCCCGTCCGCATTTTTGTCTTAATTCCGTTCATACCCTACCATACCCCTTCCGAATCGTATTCAAGAGTATACTCTCCATTGCCCGTGAAATTTCCTTTGAGAGCGGGCGCCGTCTCAATTCCGCGGACATACAGGGCATAAGCAGGCTGCCCGTCGCCGACCGCGAGATACTGCCCCGTGCCTGAATCGTCAATCGCGGGAGACACCCGTATATCATAACCATTTCCCGCAATTTCGCGCGGAACATCTACTCTCATGACAATCCTTCCCGATTCGGGCGCAAGCATGTGCATATCGACGATTCGGGCGCTCAGCCTCTCCCCCGTATCGAGATATGAGTTATGTTTCAGCGTATCCGAAGGTCCTTCGATGAAGATGTAATTTGCGAGAATAACCGTGAATACCAGCAGAATCAGCATGACGCCGGTGACGATAACGTATTCAACGGCGCTGCTGACCGCTTCTTCGCGGTCAAAGCGGTCACGGCGACCGTGGCGTTCACAATTTCTTCGGCAGGAGGATAATTTCGTCATATTCCGTAACTCCGTTGCTGTAATGTACTCTCAATTTCGTGTAACCGTATTTTTCATCCGCAAAACTGTCGTATGTGACATAGGCGTCCGCGACCGCGTTATCCCTGTAAAGCGCAAGCCTGCGGATTGCATCCAGCTTTGCGTCAAACTCCGCGGCATTTTCCGAGGTTATAGCGGCGTCGGTCAACTCCGCCCTCAAATCCCGAATCTGACTCTTCGGAAACTCCGCGACCGACTCCGACGCCGTCTGCCCGGTCTGAACGGACAGGTTCAGTAAGATTGCAAGGAAGATTATCGCAAAACTTACGATTAAACCCATAAGCAGTATCCACTCGGCATTATCGTTCAGCTTCTTCATAATCTCACCCGCTCACGCACCTTCCTAAAAATGCCGCACACAGTTATTCTCTCCATATAAGCACCTCAAGTCTGACCGCCGTATCCGAAGAACTCTGCCCGACAAGCCCCCAGTCGTCCGCCGCTACATACCTCGCACAGCATACCGCGGGGTTTCTGCCGAAATTCTCGCCGTAATTTACAAACGGCAGTTTTACGACCTCACCCGAGTCGTCGACACAGTATATCGCCGCGGAATAACGAAGCGTATCCTGATTTATCGTCGCTCCCGTGCTCTTTCTCAGATAATTCGTGAAAGTGGCATTAAACCCTTCACGTGCCGCCGCATTTGCGGAAGAACCGCGATTCGGACTTGCATTGTATATGACGGACTCCAGATACCCCGCGCCCGCGTTGCCGTCGGGCAGATCCATTATGTAAAGCATGTCGTCACCCATCTGCTTAAGTTGAAGTTCGGATACGTGCATATCGGCGTTTGACTGCGGAATCACCGCTCCAAAAGCCAGATATGCGGCAGTGATCATTATCAGCGCCGCTATCAGACCTTCGACGGCAAACAGCTGACCGCATTCACGGTCGTAAGTCGTAAAGCCATATACTTCTTTGCGGACGCCGTTTACCATATGCAGACCTCCAGAACGCCGTCGGTAAGATACGGGCAGACCAGATATGGAGAATCGTAACCGTAATCGGTCTCTCCCTGAATGAAACGGTATGTGCCCCCGGAGATACAGGTATACTTCATGTCAAACAAAATCTCAAGCATTGAGTCGGGATTCGGGAAATAACTCTCATCGGGATAGAGTATGAACTCAAGAGTGCCCGCATCCTTTACGGGAATCTCCGAGCCGTTTTCGACCGTAACGCCGTCGACGACACAGACATAAGGCACACCATACGGCTTATACGGCTTATTCGGCGCATTGCCGCCGTTTTGCGGTATCGCGACCTCAGCGCCGTCTCTGAAAAGCCTCACGCTCTCGATTGCCGCCGAAGAAATCCCCTCCTGCGCACCTAAAACCGTGTCAATGCCCGCAATTTTGATGATTGTCCTCCCGGTCTTCGGGTCGATTCGGTATGCGGGGGAGACCGACCTGTCGGAGAGATTTGCGTATGAGAGCGTAAATGACGTGGTATTCCTGTATATGAATTCATCCGCACCTTCGGGGAGATTTACGTCAACGCCGCTTATTGTGAGATTTTCGGCGGGCACTCTCAGTTCAGCCGCGTTTTTTACCTTCACATAGCGCTTTGAAAATCCGTATTCGCCGCCAGGAACGCGGTCGCCGACCGACAAAGTCTCTCCCCCGTCCTCTTTGAAAGAGATATTGAAGTTTACGGGGTATTCCTCAAAGATAAGCATCCCGCGATACTGATCTGCCGTCAGATTCAAATACGCCGGAACGTTAAAGAACCGCTCAATCTTTTCGGGAAGCAGGACATTGGGCGTCTCTTTCGAGACGGCAAGACCGAGCCTCAGTATGCGCCCGACATCTGCGGCCGGCACCTGCTCCCACGCCGTCCCCTCCGATGTTGCCCCGTCCGATAAAATCCCGTCCGATGACAGCCCCGAATCTTCGGCAAGAAGCACGCCCGTCCGGTATGCCGCGATATCGTAATTCACTGGCGGATTTTGAATATTGACGAAGACGCCCGGGAGCATGCTGATTACGATTATCAGCGCAAGCAAAAATACGGCGAATCCCGCGATAAAATCAAGAGAGATCAGACCAGATTCTTTTTTCATATCGGAAACGTCTGAACCCATCTTTAACCGTTTATTCTTAAATCAGTTATTCCTAAATCCGTTAACTATAATCCGTTAACTATAATCCATTAAATTCGATTTCTCCGTTACTCAAGCGTGTGAATCACAAGTCCCGAGAGAACCTTCGGCTCAAACCATGTTGACTTGGGCGGCATTATCTCGCCGCGGTCGGCGACATCGAGAACCGTCCTGACTTTTACGGGCTGAATCGAGAATGCGGCTTTGAACTCGCCGCTGTCCACGCGCCTCTGAAGTTCGGATATCGGATACGAACCGCCCATGAAATCAAGCCTCTTATCGCCGCGCGGGTCTTTGATACCCAGCATGCCGTCAAGAACCCTCTCCTGAAGATCCGAGACGTCAAGGGACTCGATTATCTTCTCCGGCGCCTTCACGGGCGCGGTCAGCTCATACCATCTGCCGCCCAGATACATATGGAAGATGTGGAGCGGCTTATCCGCGGTCTGCACGGTCCTGGGAACGATTCGCGACTGCGAGGTATCGGGGCTGTCATACGGCGCCAGCGTATACCTCTCCTTAAGGGCGGCGATGAACGACTCCCCGGTATACTCTCCCAAATCCGCGAGCAGGCGCGAGTATCCGTGAATCTTCACGGTGTCCTCCGCGAATATTACCGCCATGAAACGCTCGGACTCCTCGGTATCCCTGCCCTCTTTCCTGCGCCTCTGTGCGACATTGACCGAGGATTTCGCCCTGTGGTGACCGTCGGCGATATAGAGGGTATCCACGCCACCGAAGGTGTCGATTATTTTTCCGATGACCGCGGGGTCGCTTATCCTGAAGATCTCGTGTTTCACGCCCGTATCGCCTGTGGCGGTGCCGTCAGCCGCCTTTCCCTCAATCAGAGAACATATGTATGAGGATATGCCGCCCGTATCGCGGTAGAGGAGGATGACAAGCCCCGTATTTGCGTTTGTGACATCGATATGGTTCGTTCTGTCCTCTTCCTTATCGTAGCGGGTGAGCTCGTGACGGCGGATTTTGTTCTCTTCATAGTCCTTTACCGAGACATCGGCGACAAAACCCGTGTAAACGGCATGCCCGTAGTCCGCACGGTATACGTATATCGAGGGCTTATCATCGCGGACGAAAAGCCCCGACTCAATCATCTCCTCGAAGGTCTTTTTTGCGGCGGCGTAGACCTTCGGGTCTTTCGGGTCGAGATCGGGCATTATCGAGTCGGGTCTCGTGACTCTCATGAACGACAGCGGATGCTTTTCAATGCATTCGCGGGCTTCCTTCCCGTCCACGACATCGTAGGGGACGCAGGCGATTGCCTCGGCTTTCTCTTTTACCGGACGGAGTGCGGAAAAACTGTAGATATTTACCATTGTCTCACCATATTCTCCCGAGATCATCATGAGATATTCTCGCCGGAGATTTATGTGATATTTATTTCTCATTACGACTAATATGCATATCCGAGTTTTCCGATTGCGCACGCGGCGTAACGCAAAGGTCGTATAACAAACGGGGGTGAAGAGGTGTCTGACGGAATCATAATACGAAGAGCAGAGATGAAGGATATTCCGGAAATCGCGGCTATGGAAAAGGAATACTTCACAAATCCGTGGGACGAGAAGGGCTTCATGGACGCACTCTTCTACTACCCGGGAACCTTCTTCGTCGCCGAACTCTGCGGACGCGTTGTCGGGTTTGTCTGCGCCGGCATCGAAGACGGCGGAAGCACAATCTACGGGCATATCATGAATATCGCGGTTGCGACCGAGTTCCGCGGGAAAGGTATCGGCGGACGCCTGATTCAGCGTGTCGAGTATGAATGCGCAGTCATCGGTGCCGAAGCCCTCCAGCTTGAAGTGAGAGTCTCAAACGTCACGGCACAGCGCATATATCAAAAAATGGGATTTTCGCAGGTCTTTGTCATCGGCGGCTACTACCCCGACGGCGAGGACGCGATTATAATGCTGAAAAATTTTGATTATTGTGAATGAGTATTCTTTGAGTTTTTGAATTTTTATGTCTTTGAATATTTATGTTTTTGAGTTTTCGAGTTTTTGAGTTCTTTTTGCTTTTTGCCCCTTCGCTTTTAAATTTCAATTATCGTCCGAGGGTTTTGTGTGCGCGTGCGAGATGACCCGCTCCGAGTGCGCCGATGAGTGAGAGTTCGCCCGCAAGGACAGCGGCGGCGATAATTTCGGCAAGCTTCTTTGAGTTGTCGCCCGACTTCTCCCCGCCTCCGGCACAGCCCAGCAGTGATAGGCATTCGCGCTGAGTATCCAGTCCCGTTCCGCCGCCTATTGTTCCCACCTGAAGCGAGGGGAGCGTAACCGAGACATAGACGCCGCCTTCGACCGCATCCACGGTCGTTATGGTATTCGAGCCTTCCACGACGTGTGCGGGATCCTGACCGCATGCGAGGAACATTGCGGCGATGACGTTGGCGGCATGGGCATTGAATCCCAGTGCGCCGGCACGTGCCGAGCCCGCGAGGTTTTTGCGGTTGTTGACCTCCATCATGGTCTTCGCATCCGTCTTGAAGATGTCCCGTACCATGTCGTCGGAGAGGAATACGCCCGCGGCAACGGTCTTTCCGCGTCCCATGACAAGGTTTACCGCCGCAGGCTTCTTGTCGCAGCAGAGATTGCCCGAGAGGGCAACGAGGACGGCGCCGGTCTTCTCGGAGATTATCTCCGCAATCTTTTCCGAGGCTATTGTCACCATGTTCATACCCATGGCATCGCCCGTGAAGAACTCAATCCTCGTATAAACGCTGGTTCCGACGATGAAGCAGGTAATATCGGTGAGCTTTCCGTGCGAAGTCGTCGACTCGGCGGCGGCTTTGAGTTCGTCGCCGTGCGTCTCAACCCAGCGGATTATATCCATGGCGTGAGCGACGGACTTCGCCGCAAAGACGGGCGCTCTTGTCATGCCGTCGCGCTGAATCCTCACATCGGCGCCGCCCGCCTTCGTGATTGCCTTACAGCCGCGGTTAATCGAGGCGATGAGTGCGCCTTCGGTCGTCGCAAGCGGAATATAGAATTCGCCGGCGGCGTATTCGCCGTTGACCTTCAGTTTACCCGCGACACCCAGCGGGATCTGAACCGCGCCTATCATATTCTCGCAGTTTTTCTTTGCCGCCCTCTCCGTCGACATTGAGTAGCTGCCCGCGGTCTTAAAGGAATTGCCGGTCTCCTCTTCGATAAATGCCCGCCTTATCGCGACTGCCGTGTCGGTGTCCTCAACCTCACTTTCAATGGCATGCATCTTCAGACTGCCGTCTCTGAGCCTCTCGATATACTCTTTCATTCTCTAACTATTTGTTCTATCAGATACTATATTATGACGGTTAAACGGGGACGTAAAACAGTGACGGTCAGTCAGTGGGGAATTAAGGTTCCGAAATCAAAAGGCGAAAGTTTCAGAAGGTATCTTTTGGCAAACGGCGATTGGTGCCCGAATCTGAAACCAATCTCAAACGGCGAATATCTGGTATTTCCGACGGTATCGGAGAGCATTACTCTGCCCGATGAGCTTGCGGACTGCGATTGCGATATCAAAAAATACGAATTCGAGTCGCGTGCCGCCGTCCGTGAGCCCGCACGCCATGAACTCATCGGCGGCATAGCAATCATGCAGGATGATGACGTAAGCGAAGCCGAATACCTCTTAAAGTCGCGACCGTCAATCCATACCGTCCTGCACTGCGAAAGCCCCGTATTCGGAGAATACAGGATAAAGAAATTCAGGGTGCTTGCGGGAAAAGAGACCACCCGCACGTCTTATATCGAATACAATAACCGTTTTACCATAGATCTTGCGGTTGCCTACTTCTCGGCACGCCTGGCAAACGAACGCCAGCGGGTTTTGCGGCTGATGAAAGATGGTGAGCGTGTTCTGGACATGGTCACGGGCGTAGGTCCCTTCCCGATTGCGCTCTCAAAGAAAGCCTCGGTCATATACGCGGGCGACATAAACCCGGGCGCCGTCGAACTCCTCTGCGAAAATCTGCGCATAAACCGCACGGATAACGTCATTCCCATGCTTGCCGATGCTCTGGACTTAAGCGGAGTTCTGCCGCCGCACTCGTTTGACAGGATAATCATGAATCTGCCCATGACCTCAACGGCGTTTCTGGAGACGGCGTTTTCGCTTGCGAAGAAAGGCGGCGTTATCCACTACTATACCCTGCAGTCCGAGAAGGGCGAGATGCTGCCCCTTCTTCGCGGATTTACCGCAGGAAAGATAGACGAGAGGGTTGTGAGGTCATATTCGCCGACTCAGCACCATGCGGTCTACGACATTGTCTGCGAATGAATGCGGACGGGCTTGGGACGTACGCGGGCAAAAATCCGCTAATACGGGTTTGCGAAATTTTATATCATAACAGAAAAGAATCATTGTTATGGCATCAGCAATTCTGGCAGTGATTCTGTCATTCTTTATACCGGGACTCGGTCAGTTCTATACGGGACAGTTTCTGAAAGCAGTCTTATTATTCGTGGCATATGTAATCTTCTGCGGTATGACTCTGGTCTTCTTCATACCGATTATTGTCTGTCTCTTCATCTGGATCTACAGCATGCTTGACGCGTATAATGCGGCAAAAGGACACTGAATTTAAATCACAAAATTCAAAAAAAACTTTTTTCATGCGGAAATACCGTAAAAACAACAGGACAACTTAACAATAGACAGCATAACAATAAAACAGCATAACAATAAAACAGCATACAATAAGACAGCATACAACAGAACAGAATAGCAGCAAAACAAAGAATCAACAAACAACAAAACAGCGGGCCCAAGGGGATTTGAACCCCCGACCACCTGATTAAAAGTCAGGCGCTCTGCCTAACTGAGCTATAGGCCCAAACAACTCTTTTTTGCAGTAAAATTACACTATCATGTTGTTATTGCTGATAATTAAACATATCCAAACATACCCGACCTGCTTCAAAGACGGCGAAACCGGCGGGATTTGCATGATAACGCGAAAGATACGGACTGAAAAAATATCAGAATAAGTGCGTAAGTGCGAGGAGAGGGAGTCGAACCCGCGAACCACTAAGGACCCGATCTTGAGTCGGGCGCCGTTGACCACTTGGCTATCCTCGCATAATAAAATAAATTGCCGGAGTAATATTTGCAGTCCGCAAATTTAAAGAATCGCATTCAGGGAAGATTGCGGGAAATATCGCGGGCGGGAAATGCCGCGGGGCATCCCGTATTCCGCCGACTTACATGAAACTTGACAGATCCATCTGTTCCTGCTGCTGTTCGCCGAAGGTCGACTTGATGAAGAGATTGAGCACCTCAACCCTCTGCCTCGTATACTCCGAGATGTCATACTCCTCGCACATGCGTATCGAAGGCTCCAGATACTTCTTGATTGAACCCTCGTAGATTGTCGCATTCAGCGAATTGCCGCAGACCGTGCATTTTCCGGCAAGCGGCATGCGCCGGTATTTCGCACCGCACTTGGTGCAGCGAAGTTTCTGCTTGGAGAACGAATTGAGATTACCCATAATATCGCGCAGGAAATGCGTCTTTAAGATTCTCTCGGCGAGATCGCTCTCATCGACCGCACGGATAATCCTTCCCAGTTCAAGCTGCGCATCCAGCTTATCCGACATGGACTTGATGGTGTTGTAGGATGAGACGTGCGGTCCCGCGGAAATGTCGGAGGTGTCGTGCGTGAACATGATACCCTCATACTGTGCCGGCGACCCCAGCCTTGAATCGACATTGTCTATCTCCTTTGAGATATCCTTGGGGTTGGCGTATTCGAGACCGCCCATATAGACCTTGAGCGGATAGTGGTCGCAGGCATCCACGTTATGCGACTCGCCGTCGACCTCCTTGGGGTCGATACGCTTTGTAAGAACCAGCGGCGCATCCATCGAACCGCCGCGTGTCGCCGGAAGGAAAGCCTTGGAGAAGTTGATGAGACCGTCAAGAAGGAGCATGACGCAGTCCTCGTCGCCGTCGCAGTTACGCCTCTTTGCCGCGTGGAAATACGGATGACCGTAACCGACAAGCGCCTGCGTAAAGCCGATAAGGCGCACCAGAACGCCCGCGCTCGTATGCGGCGCCAGACCGATGAGCAGCTGACCGACAAGGTCTTCCTTCTTCTTCGCATTGTAATACGGGCTCATGCCGTATAACTCGACCATCATCTCGTCCATGAACTTTGCCACATTGCAGAGCCAGTTGCCGCAGTCCTCGGAGACAAGGATATCCTGACATTTAAGCTCCAGAACCTGCGAATCGCTCCTAAGCGGTTTGCCGTAGACATCGTAGTCATAGCCCAGTTCGACAAGCCGCGACCACGGAACCGAGATCTCACTCGGACGGAAATGCGTAAGCGGCAGATCTATCATATCGTAGCGGACGGTGCCGTCTTTGAAGACGCAGAGATTGTTTTTGGCGCGAATCAGACCTTTTTCGAGGACTTCCACGCATTTCTCCGCCGATGACATTCCCTTTACGCCCTTGAGAAGTTTTATCTCGGAATCGCGCATCCCGAGATGCTCAAGCGCATTGTTGTATTCGCCCTTGATATCGACCTTAAGGCGCTGAATGCATGTCCCCTCGACATCCCCGCATTTCGGACAGGACCCGCCCGGCTCGATTCTCGTGGCGCATCTGGGGCAGCGGTATACGGGCAGGGTATGCCCCCCGCAGTCGCAGATATTCCTGAAGGTCTCCTTTCCGCAGACCTCGCACTCGCGCA
Organism: Methanomicrobium sp.; assembly: GCA_017553245.1. Taxonomy (GTDB): domain Archaea; phylum Halobacteriota; class Methanomicrobia; order Methanomicrobiales; family Methanomicrobiaceae; genus Methanomicrobium. The sequence continues at coordinate 1,066 of JAFZMT010000097.1, read as the reverse complement.
GCCCCACTTCCATCTCGACGACACCCGAAGTGCCGCTGCCGACAATGGCAAAGCCTTTCTCGATATCGCCGCTGTTGATATCGGCTTCCCTGCTCTTTGAGGCTTCCTGAAAAGACCTGCGTGAACCGCCCTCGACGCCGACGGGGAAGAGAACGTGCGGCTTACCCGTCATCTCACGCGGCTTTGACTTGCCGGGGCGTCCCATTCTGCCGCCGATCCTCGTTCCCGCCTTGGAGCGCATCTTAAAGCCCGAAAGATGCATTGCAAGATTAAGAGCATTTGACCTGTGCTCCTCCGCAATCTTCAGCGCCGCTTCGTCATCGAGGGGCTTTATGCGCTTTTTATTCTCATCCAGACCCAGACACGCAAGGAATACATACGGGCGGTCGACGACGAGCATGCCGTTTCTCACCTTGTGAAGGACAAGCAGTTCCTCCATTATCTCCTTAATCTCGGGGTTGTTGGGGATACAGAGGACAGGTGTATCCGCGGATACAAACCTTGACTGTCCGTCGTCGGGCGCGGGCAGGTCAACATGCGCCGCGGGGCAGTATGTGGTATTGGGACCTTTACCGGATTCGGCGTCGTAGGGGAAGACCTTCCTTTTATCCGCGGCATCCACATTATCCGACTCAGAAGGTGTCCCGCCGCCGTCCTCCGCCGCACCGCCGTGTCCGTCAAGGAGCGTGTTCTGCGATTCCGCGGAATTCTGAGACGAGGACGAGGCATTCTGCGCCGCCGCATAAGCCGCATCATGAGCGGTCTTCACGGACGACGGGTCCGTAGCCGTGCCCGTAACACCTGCCTTTGAGAAATACGCCAGTTCTTCGACATACTTTGAGAGCTTAATCAGTCTCTCGCAGGAGATATCGTCCCAGAGATAGGTGAAGTCTGGGTGGAGGAAGTAACCGTCTTTGCAGAGCGCAATTGCCTCTTTTTCGGTCTTGGGGCGCTCTTTCCAGTCGTTCTCCTGTATCCACCACTCGTGACAGTAGGAGGCGGGGACAAGAACATGGTTGTTCTCGAGGAATTCGCCGAAACTCACAAGCATCTCGCCGACATCGAT
>JAFZMT010000009.1 GCA_017553245.1 Methanomicrobium sp. | reverse complement strand
GGTGTCTGGTTTATCTTCTGTACATCTATGTTTCTTGTCATCCGGTATTCATACCCCTGTGAACAATTTATTACTAACAGTAGTATTCCAAAGCATAAAAAATTACCCACATACACATACCGGTGTGCAAAGGATCATGAAAAAACCGAAAAGAATCCCTTATTACTCGTAGTAATAAAACAGGCAAAATGATTACTGAGGGCTTATTTTATTACCAAACCGCACAAAATCATTCGGCTTAACCCCATGAAAATAATAGATCATTCGGAAAAAGCGCATTAAGTCTGAAACGCATTAAGCGTATTATTGGATGATGTATTATTGCATGCGGCATAACATCTGCCGCTGCCGCATTACTTCATTCTGATATCGGGACGTATGGTCTGGATACATCTGCCGTCGCGGAATATCCTTACGATTCCGCCGGACTCCGAGACCGTAATGCCGACAACCGGCATATCGAGCGTGATTGCCGCCGCCGCAAGGTGTCTGCCGCCCATGCCGCCGGGAAGCGAGATTGTGCCCGTATTGATATTCAGAAACCTGCCGGCCGCCGCTATCTGACCGCTGGAATCTATGACAAAAACGCCGTCAAGCTGCGCAAATTCCTTCACGCTCTCCCAGTTATTCTCGCATCTGATATCGCAGTCCTCGGGGCTCTGACCCTTATAAGGATTGATGATTGCCTGATGCGAGTTCGTGAATATCTCCTGCGCATTGCCGATGATAAACGCCGTTCCGATCTTGCGCCCCTCGCGCCCCTCGACGGCAAGGTCGAGAGCCAGACGCAGAACCGATGAAATGACCTCGGCATCCGCGATATCTCCGTATCCGCAGGCATTTACGATGTCGACGGTCGCGCTGAGATCGTGCAGCATAATCATATGCGGCATGACACCGACTATGATACCCTCTCTGAAATTGCCGCAGAGGTGCATCTGAGTCACAATGTCCATAAGATGCTTCTGTGAGAGCTCGCGGAGATCCTCCGCATTTGTGCCCTGAAGAAGATCAATTTGCATATCCTCAACCCAGACAATCGGAATCTCGGACTCGCAGTCGTATTTCTGCAAAAAAGAGACGACAGCCACGGCTCTTACATCCCGCGCTATCGCCATCGCCGCGTCCATCAAAACCGTAGGATCTGCAAATATTTCCACTGAAATAGAGTATTACTTCATTATTTAAAGTATTTCCTGTATCAGCAAAGGAATATCGGACGGTTTCGTTGCAACGGTCACATCCAAAGCCTCAAGACGCCTTATTTTTGAACGGGCATCGCCTTCGCCGCCGGCGATGATCGCGCCCGCATGACCCATGCGCTTCTCGGGCGGCGCCGATACGCCCGCAATATAGGTCACCAGCGAAAGACCCGCGTCACGTGCCGCAATCGCACCCTCTTCCTCGAGGTTGCCGCCGACCTCGCCTATGAGCACGACAGCCTTTGTCTCGCCGTCGTCGGCAAAGCGGTTGACAACATCGACAAAGGTCTGACCGATAACGGGGTCGCCGCCGATGCCGACAATCGAGCTCTGACCGATTCCCTTCATGGAAAGCTCGTTTACGACCTCATAGGTCAGGGTGCCGCTCCTTGAGACAACGCCGACTTTTCCCTTCTTTGCGAGATGCGCAGGCATGATGCCGAGTTTCAGTTCGCCCGGCGTCAGTGTTCCGGGGCAGTTCGGACCGATAACACTGCAGCCGTTGAGCTTTGCATACGAGATCGCTTTCATGGCGTCATGAACGGGAATGTGCTCGGTAATGGCAACAACGAGTTCGATTCCGTTGTATGCCGCTTCCATTATCGAGTCCCCCGCAACCTTGCCGGGCACGAAGAGAACGCTTGCGGTCACGTCATGCTCAGCCATTGCCTCGCGCACCGAGTTGTAGACGGGAACGCCGTGTACCTCCTGACCGCCCTTTCCCGGGGTTACGCCCGCAACCACGCCGAAACCGCCGACCTCGCGTGCATATTCGTTCATGAGATTGATGTGGAACGCGCCCTGATTTCCGGTTGCGCCCTGAACAATGACCTTTGTTTTCTTATCGCCGTAGATCATAATGCTGCCTCCTTGGAAAGACTTGCAACAGCCTCGCGCACGACATCGTCCATTGTCGGCAGCATCCTGTATCCGTGTTTGTTTAAGATCTCGCGCCCTTCAGCCTCGTTTGTTCCCGCAAGTCTTACAAGCACCTGCTGGCTGACGCCGGCTTTGACGATTCCGCGTGCCACCTCATCGCATCTGGTAATGCCGCCGAGGAGGTTGACGATGATTACTTTGACACCCGGCATCTCGGCTACGAGTTTCACGGCGCTGCATACCCTGTCCTCGCCCGCGCCGCCGCCGACGTCAAGGAAGTTTGCCGCCTTGCCGCCGAAGTTCTCTATCATATCCAGAGTCGACATTGTAAGACCCGCGCCGTTTCCGATGACGCCAATCTGACCGCTGAGTTCCACGTATGAGAAACCGCAGCTTTCCGCACGTCTTTCTCTCTCGGTCAGGTCGCGGTTGACCTCGATACCGAGTCTGTAAAGCGCATTGTCATCGACTATGAACTTGCCGTCGGCGGCAAAGACGCCTTTGGAGGTTGTCACCAGCGGATTTATCTCGACAAGAATGCCGTCGTTCTCGCAGAATACGCGGTATAGAGCGTTGATTACCGGCGCAAGTTCTTTGGGAGCGTCGCCTAAAAGACTGCGAAGCATAAACGGCGGAATATCGTGCAGAAGAGGGCTTACCCAAACCTTTCGGATTGCGTCGGGGTTGTCGCGTGCGGTCTGCTCTATTTCAACGCCGCCTTCGGACGAGAAGATGATGACGTTCTCTCTTCTGGAGCGGTCGATTGTAATGCTTACATAGTATTCCTTCTCAATCGGAAGTTTCTCCTCGAGCAGAATCTTCTCTACGGGGACACCTTTGATCTGCTTTGCAAACATCTTCTTTGATTCTTCGCGGACGTCGGCGGTCTTTGCTATTATGACGCCGCCCGCCTTTCCTCTGCCGCCGACATCGACCTGCGCCTTAATG
>JAFZMT010000008.1 GCA_017553245.1 Methanomicrobium sp. | reverse complement strand
TGCCCGCCACTTACCGAATTCTATTTGATTGATTATTGATTGATGGTTAATTGTTGATTATTTGTTGACAGATTATTTATAACAGATATTTGATTTCGTGAATGCATATATATTGCGACAAAATTGTGAGAAAATAATGACATAAACGTCGATTACGTACAGGCATTTTCGGACGGTCGGATTTTGACCGTACCTTTCCTGACGTAAGTTTCAGAAAAACAGTTTATCCTGCTTTGTCGGGCGCTCTATGTTTAAAATATCGTATGCGCACTGCTCAACGATCTTTCTGTTCTCGCCGGAGGTATATATGCCCATCCTCCATTCGCTCTTTCTTGTGAGGTTAAGCGTCCCGATAAGCGGCGACAGCTCATCAAGCGAAACCAGTTCATTGTGGTTTTTGACGAGAACGTCAATCTTCATCGGCGACGGAAACGGCGGTATGTCCACTAGAACGTCGGTGCGGTCAAGACCGGCTTCTTTGCAGACCTTCTCGGCAATGCTCTTTTTGTCCTTGAGTTCCACGAATTTCTGAACCGTCGAATACTTCACCTGATCCATGCCTATATAGACGGCACGCTTGTAGAGTTTTCGCCTGTAAATCAGGTCAATAAGCCTGCGTGCTTCTTCGGAGGGGGAGTTTGAGAGAGCTATCGAAAACTCCGCGTCATTCATCCGCATGAGTTCCCCGATATCCTTTCCTTTCGTCGCCTCAAGGTGTTCGAGTGCGGCATAGGTGACCATGGTCTCGGCAATGCGGCTGACGTGGTGGAAATATACCGACGGACGCATGAGCGTTCTTGCGATAAGAAGAGATTCCGCGGCACTGATACCGTTTTCGCGCAGCACGAGACCGCCGTCGCCCAGAGTCGTATTCCTTATGAGCCTGTGGGCGTCCACGGTTCCGTAAGGCGCACCCGTATAATGAGCGTCGCGCAGGAGATAGTCCATTCTGTCGACGTCGAGGTCGCCGTGTATGATGCCTGTAATCAGATGACTGTCTTCCCTGCCCTCGACCATTGCGCAGACATCGTCGGGATTGATATCCAGATCGCAGAGGGCTTCATTGAGGTAACCTGCGTTTACGTATTCGCCGATCTCCTGATGACTGTGATGAAGGTATTCCTCCATGAGCTGCTCGGAGGCATGTGAATACGGACCGTGACCTATGTCATGCAAAAGTGCGGAAATCTCGACAAGAAGAACCTGCTCCGGCTCGAGCGAGAGGCTCTTTGCCATCAGCCCCGCAAGATGCATGGCGCCCAGAGAATGCTCAAAACGCGTGTGGTTTGCGCCCGGATACACAAGATTTGAAAATCCGAGCTGTTTTACGTAACGCAGTCTCTGAACTTCGGGAGAGTCGAGTACGGGGATTATCTTCTCGTCAACCTCAACATATCCGTGCACGGGGTCCTGTATAGTCTTCATCTGATTACCTGCGCTGATTTCCTCAATTAGTCTTATAGTATTGAATCGGAGATTGTTGCTTATAAATATATGTCTGTTTTGCCGCACGGATGTTACAAATATCACAAATATGACAGAATATATCTGTAATAACGGTAAACTAAATTTAAATGAACACGGACAGTTACGCCAAAAACAATGGCGCCGATAACGCATCGCCGCGGATAACCTTTCTCTCGGGGGGCACGGGCACTCCCAAGCTCATCCGCGGATTCCGTCGGATTATCCCCGACGAAAACATCTCGGTAATTGTCAATACGGCTGAGGACATGTGGATATACGGAAGCCATCTTTCGCCGGATATTGACACGCTAATGTATCTTTTTGCGGGGATTCTGAACACGGATACGTGGTGGGGTATCAGAGACGATACGACAATAACGCATGACAGGATGAAAGAGCTTGGGGAAGACCTCTTTCTCACTTTGGGGGATAAAGACAGGGCTGTAAACATAATAAGGGCAAGGCTGCTCAAATCCGGCATCACGCTTACCGCGGCAACCGAAGAGCTTTGCCGCAGGCTGAATGTAAAAGCCGATATAATGCCCATGACGGATTCGACCGTGACCACGAATATACTCACAGAGAACGGTCTGATTCATTTTCAGGAATACTGGGTAAGATACCGCGGCACGGTGCCGATTGA
>JAFZMT010000096.1 GCA_017553245.1 Methanomicrobium sp. | reverse complement strand
TAGGCATACTCGTAGCGGTTGACCGAGGTGAAGACGACATCATCGCGGGATTTGACGAGGTTCATCTTTGTAAGTCCGCGGATGACCTCATCGACAAGTTCTTCGTCGCTCATCTTCGAGATTTTGTCGCCGTCATTGTAGGTAATCTCGGCAAGAATCGAGGAACAGCCCTTCGGCGCAACTTCGGTCGAGAAGTTCGACGGGAATGAGATGCGGTTGAATGCGCCGATATCGAGCTGCGGGATATACATCCACGAAATGTCGCCGACGCCGCCTTTGACGCCGATACCTATGCAGGCAATCGAGTTGTATCTCAGGTCTTTGCACGCGGCGGCAGCTTCGGGGGGCACGACCGCACCGCCGTTTCTAACGCATGAGAGGAGGACGGTCGGCGGCAGTGTCGAGATGACCTTATCGCAGGCAAAATCGCCTTTAGAGGTTTTTACTACGAAACCGGCGCTGTTGTTGCTTCCTTTGCCGTCACCGACGCGGATTACGCCCGTAACCCCGCAGTCCGTGATGATTTTGTCCTTTATCGGCTCTTTGAGGGCATTGACCATTGCCTCGATGCCGCCGTGAATCGGGTAGTTGAAGACTGACTGGTGGGTATATCCTTCGGTCTCTATGCCGATGGCGGATTTGATGATGTCCTCAACCGGCGGTCGCGGGATTCTGCCGTCAACCCAGTGAAGCGACATGTCTTCGGTCTTATAGTTCCAGATCTTCTCGTTGTAGGGAACCATGTATGATTCGGCGATTCCTTTGCCGAATGTGTAATATATCCATTCCCTGAAGTTTTCCGGCTTTTTAAGTTCGCCCTTCTCCAGCGCAATCAGATTCTTTACGAACTCGTTGATGCAGAAGAATCTGTCTTCGGGGGGAAGGTCGTGCAGTCCGTTCTCGAAGGGATACTTGACATGTGCGCCCTTAAAAAAGATCTTTGTGTTTCGCTTTCTTTTATCCTTATTCTCCGCAAGAACGTCGCAGAGAAAGTCGTTTACCTCTTTGTCGCGGCTGAAGATAATATGCGAGCCGCCGATGTCGAAAGTAAAGCCGTCTTTGGTCACGGAGCGACAAAGCCCCCCTGTATTTGCCTCTTTTTCAAGGACAGTCACGTCATGTCCTTTAAGGGTAAGGGTGTTTGCGAGCGCAATTCCGGTGAGACCGCCGCCAAGTACTGCAATTTTCACAATATTATTTCGGACTGTAATTACAAAAAAGATTGTTTTTGTGTGATTGAAGTTTTTTGGATTGAAGTATATTCATTCGGATGAATTTATTCTGACCACGGTTTTGGAACTCACCGACTTATCCGAACCGTATTTTTGCATTTTACTCCTGTTTGCGTATTGCACATGCGGCACAGGCAGCTGCGCCGAGGCAGGCAATCACGGAAGTAATCGGAAGCAGGGGGGATGCCGTCGCATTCGGGCTGCCTGTCTGCGAACCGGTTTCATAGCCTTCTATTTCTGAGAGCGGCAGTAAATCCGGCTCAAAGAAGTAATACTCATTATTCATCCAGTCTATGACTTCCGTAATCCAGAAACACCTGTTTTCGTCGAGTTCGACCGCAACAAGATCGTTTGCGGGGTTATCGCCGAAAGTAAACGACTTATCCGAGATAAAGTCCGTCATTTCGTCCTTCACGCTGTCGTAGACCGAGATGTCGGGCTTGAAGACATCGCCTTTGAGGATATCGCCGTTACCCCAGTAGTTGTATTTTCCGGCGGCGCTCTCATCGTCGTTGGAGTTGACATAAATATCGGTGACCTTCATATCGGCGGGATCGACAATTACGGTAATATACGACTCCTTTGTGACCGCGGTTCCCTTGACATTGCGCGTGAAATTGCCGAAGATGTAATACATGTATTCCGGCTCGCCGTTGTCTCCTGTGTAGGTGCCCTCATATTCAAGGCTCACCGGCAAAATCGTGCCCGACGGTGACTTAAAGACAAACCATCTGCAATCCCAGTCCGGCTCTGCGTAGACGCCGCTCGGGACTTCGGTCCAGACGCCGGAGCTCTGCGGAGCCGTCATCAGCTCTTCGAGCGGCACCTGACCGACTCTTACGTATCTGCCGCCGTCGAGGTAGAGGTAATCGCAGACCGCCTCATGCAATGAAGGGGTGCCCGTAATCCGTATGCTCTTCGACTGCGTCTGCGAATCCGCATCGTCGGTAAAGGAAGCGTGCGGCACGCTGTCGGTTCCCGCAAGGTTGATGTATTGCGTCATGAAGGAATACCAGTAATTGCCGCCGAGATCGGTGTATGATTTGGGGTTATCCAGGACATCTTCCGAGGGTATGGCAATCGATGCGCCCTTTGCCGATGTGAAATAGCCGTTGTCGCCGGCATAAACCACATACCCGTCGATTGCCGAGGTCACGCCGCGTGCCGAATCGTGAAGGCTTCCTTCGCTGTATTGCGAGAGTTTGTCGGCAAACTCGTAGATATCCATCGAGATAATCTCGGAGAGTTCACCCTTCTGCGTGCCGAAACCCTGCGTTTTCGTTAAAACATATCCCAGAGTCGCAAGCGAATCGCTGTCGTCGACGATGTTGTATAATTCCCTGCCCATCGTCTCGATTGCGGAGGTCACACCCCGAGTATTCTGCAGACGCACAAGCGACATTGTCATCTGACGATCGTTCTGCGCCAGATAAGAGGTGATAATCGCCTTACCCATCTCTTCCTCGGAGATTGAGGGGTTGCTGCTTAAGGTGCGTGCGATTGCCGCGTAGTCATACCCGAATCCCGAGGCAATCTCCTCGGATGCCAGCATGTATCTGCCGTAAGGGCTGAGTTTTTCGGCAACCTCGATAGACGCCATGAGGCAGGCATCGAATGCGAGGATATTGTAGGGGCGTGTTCCCGACGCCGCGAAAGCTCTTGAGATATCGTCTATCTGAAACAGACTGCCGGTGATCTCATTTCTGCCGAAACCCATGTATCCCGTGCCGTGATTCCAGAGGATAATGTAGCGGTCGGCATCGTTGAGATCGTTTTCGGCGGCGTATCTGTCGGCATATCTGAGACATTCGGCAAGAGCGTCCGCGGTCGAGATATCTTTGTCGATTCTCTCAATGACATGGGTTGTCACCTGACCCGACTCATCCGCGCCTATGACTCCGTCTTCGAGGTCATCCCGCAGTTTGTCGTAGTTTGCGACGGCGATGGAATCTCTCCAGCCCGTTTTGTCCGAGCCGCCGTAGAAGACAAGAAAGTCGCCGGAGTTCTCATTCCAGTTCTTAACAAGGTCATTGAGGTTATCGGTGGCTTCATTGCTTCCGCTTTCAAGGTCGGAGCCTACTATATACATTACGATGTATTTCTGATCGGCAGCCGCCACCGGGGATACGGCTGTTGAAATAAAGGCGATCAGGAGGATTGCGGCGAAAATAAGGAAGATTATTCTGCCGCAGTCAGTCCTGCCGTTTTCTTTTCTGTTGCTTATGCTGCAAAAGGGTATGCTCATGAAAAATTGATTAATCATCATTATATTTATGTGATACCAACTCCTGAGCCACTACATTTTCAAATAAAGCGCCATTATTTATACATAGATTTCTTGCAAGAATACTCAGCCTGACATCGTTCGGGTACAGACTACACAACAGTCCCACATCCGATATGAACAGTTTGAACAAGTTGCGCTTCTCGCTTAATATGAGCGGTGAGGCAGGTTCCGTAACATTATACACC
>JAFZMT010000095.1 GCA_017553245.1 Methanomicrobium sp. | reverse complement strand
GTCCTGCCCACCAATCTGCCGACAGAATACTGGAACAGTCTTGTTATCCCCGAACTTCTCACGGCTAAGGAGGAGCGCTTTGTAAAGGAACTCGGTCTTGACCCCGCTCTCGCAAACAATATCGCATTCTCGGTGCGCTGCGGTCTCTTTGAAATGGCGGTTAAGAGCGGCATCAAACCCGCGCTTGTCGCAAGGACAATTTATGCAACCCTGCGCGAGATCAAGCGCGACGGTGCCGATGTCTCGAAGATCTCGGACGATGCGATACTTCAGCTCCTGACCGCGGTTGAGAAAGGAGCCGCGGCAAAGGAGGCGGTTCCGGATATTCTCAAGGCGGTTGCCGGCGGCGCTGACGTAAAAAAAGCGATGGAAGAGATATCTCCGTCCGTATCAGCCGAGGAACTCTCCGGCGTTATTGCAAAAATAGTCAATGAGCGCTCGGATTTCGTAAAAGAGCAGGGCATGAGGGCTCTGGGTCCGCTGATGGGCGTTGTCATGCAGGAGATGCGCGGCAAGGCTGACGGCAAGGTAATCTCAAATATACTGAAGGAAGAGATTCAGAAAGTTCTGAACTGATTCTTCCCGTATTTCATTTTTGTATCAGGTTTTCAACAACAATCGAGATATACCGTTTAATTTTGCGAGATTATCTTTCTGATAAGATCGTTTACACCTGCAGTCTTTCTGCGGCGTCTGCGCGAACTTCCGCTGTCAAAAGAATCATCCCCGTATATCTCGGAGTCGAGACGGTCGGAGATCTCATCGAAGATTCTCTTATATGCGGGGCAGTGCGGATCGACATCGCGGACAACGCCGTCCGTGAGCGCAATGGCATTATACGGGCAACCGCCGCGGCAGTATGAGATGTGGCGGCAGTCTGCGCAATGAGCATCGACGAAATCCTTGAACTCAAACATGAGTTTCCACGCCCGCGACTCCTTTAAGTCATCCCATGACGGGGAGTCATACACATTACCCATGACATAGTTTTCCATGCCGACAAAACGATAGCAGGGATAGATACTGCCGTCGGGACCTATCGCAAACGTGGTGCCCATGCAGTCGGCATAGGTGCAGACATTGCCCTGCCTTGTAAAGACACAGCGACAGAGATCGTTTATGTTAAGGATTTCCGCCCTGTCGATGTGAAGAATGGCTTTGTCCAGCAGATAGACCAGAAGTTCGCCGTATTTTTCGGGGGGCAGCGCATACTTCTCGGGTTCGCTGCTTCGAATGGACGGAAGTGCCGGATGAAGCTTCAGCGGCATGCCGTTCTCCATAAAGAAATTGAAGATCTCTTCCTTTCTCTCAAACGAGAGTTTTGTGAAGGTGCAGATGAAACGCACCCGAAGACCTGCGTCCTGCGCGATTTTGCAGCCGGCAAGAGTGCGGTCATAGTATCCGCTGCCTCTCTGGGTATCGGTGATGTCTTTCGGACCGTCAAGGCTTGAGCCTACGGGAATTCCGTATTCGGCAAGAATCTTTGCAATCTCGGGGGTCATCCTCCAGAGATTCGTCTGAATTGCAAAAGACGGTTTAAGATCTTTGAGACCTTCGGCAAGAATCGGAAGGGACTGCCTGTAGAAATCCGCACCGGCAAGCAGGGGTTCGCCGCCGTGAAACGTGACCGTAGCCTGATAACCCTCAAGGTTGAGCGATTTTATC
>JAFZMT010000094.1 GCA_017553245.1 Methanomicrobium sp. | reverse complement strand
CCCGCACCGCAGAGATCGTTTATCCATTCGGAACGTGATTTTCCCTGTTTTGCGGATATGGCATCTATCTTGCCGACAAGTTTGTCATCCATTGTTACGGAGAATCGCACCATTGTGATTACTAATTATGGTGCAATGCATATAATACTTTTTGCTTTGCAGCACCACAAACACCCGAACACGATGCAACCATGCACCGCAATATGCTTGTATTGTGCCATGCCATCAAGCAGACGGTGCGAACACAGATGCTTTCACGGTGCCTTCACGGTGATTATGTCATATATGTGCAGTGCGGACACTGTTCATAACAAAATGACGGCAAAGAGATAAACAAAGAGATAAATACACTGCAAAACGCTGAATAAAAACAGATATCGGATTTGAAAAAAGGGATTACTCCCCTCTTGACTTCTTGAGTTCAATCTCGCGAAGCTCGTTTCTCTTTATTTTTCCCGATATGGTCTTCGGAAGTTCTTCAACGAACTCAATTACACGCGGATACTTGTAAGGCGCGGTTATCTCCTTGACAAACTTCTGAATATCGACAATCAGCTCGTCACTCGGCTCATAGCCCGAATTAAGGACAATGAACGCCTTTACGACCATTCCGCGGATTCTGTCGGGCGTGCCCACAACCGCCGATTCCTTGACCGCCGGATGCTCAAGAAGCGCGGACTCCACCTCGAACGGACCGATTCTGTAGCCGGAACTCTTGATGACGTCATCGTTTCTGCCGACGAACCAGAAATAGCCGTCCTCGTCGCGGTATGCCTTATCGCCGGTGTAATAGAACCCGTTCACGAAGGATTCGCGGTTTGCCTCCTCATTGTTGAGATATTCGACAATAAGACCGACCGGTCTGGGATTGAGCGAGATGGCAATCCTGCCCTCTTCATAGTCTTTCACGGGTTTTCCGTCATCGTCGTGAAGCTCGATATTCCAGCCGGGCGAGGGTTTACCCATGGAACCGGGCTTGTTTTTGATGCAGGTGAAGGACGCAATCGCACAGCAGGTCTCTGACTGACCGTATCCTTCATGGATGGTAAGCCCCGTTCCCTCCTCCCAGATTCTGATGACCTCGGGGTTTAAGGGTTCGCCCGCGCTGCAGCAGTGGCGAAGCTCGGAGAGGTCGAATTTGCTCAAATCCGCCAGAATCAGCATACGGTAGATTGTCGGCGGACAGCAGAAACTCGTGACCTCGTATTTCTCAAGGAACGGCAGAAGCTGGGTTGCCTCGAATTTGCCCCTGAAATCGATAACGAGCAGACATGCGCCGGCAATCCACTGACCGAATATCTTGCCCCACGCACATTTTGCCCATCCGGTATCCGAGGACGTGAAGTGGACGTCATTGGGTGTCAGGTCATGCCAGAGTTCGGCGGTAACGCGGTGACCGAGCGGATATGCGTTGTTGTGCAGCACCATCTTGGGTTCGCCCGTGGTGCCGGACGTGAAATAGATAAGCATGGGATCCTTTGAACGCGTGCGCAGATCCGCCGGCATACTGACGGCTTTGTGGGATACGGGCGCCGGATAGAGGAGTTCCATCGGGTAGCTCGCCCAGTTCTCGAGTTCGCCGTCGACGACCATCCTTGTCCTCAGCGTCGGGCACTGCTTACAGATCTTGTTGAACTTCGGCGCATTCTCAAGGTCGGTGATGACCATCTTGAACTTGCCGGCATTTATTCTGTATTTGAGGTCTTTTGGCGTAAGCAGAGTCGGACACGGACATACAACGGCGCCGAGTTTGATGAGTCCTATGACGAAAATCCACCATTCGGGAACGCGGTGAAGCATAATCAGAACGCGGTCGCCCTTGTTGATATTGTATTTTAAAAGGATATTTGCGACCTGATTCGAGAGATTCTTGAGATCGCGGAAGGAATACTTCTTCTCAAGACCCTGCTGGTTCGTCCAGATCATTGCAAGTTTGTTTCTGTCGGTTTCCGCCCATTTGTCAATGACGTCGTATCCGAAGTTGAAGTATTCGGGAACGTCAATCGAGAAAGTCTTGCAGGTCTCCTCGTAATTCTTCATATTGTAGGCTTTCTCAAACGGCACTCTTGAGACCGATTCCGCGGGAGCGCTCCCGACGCCGCTGGCTTTATCAATCTCGCTCTGCGGAATTCGCCATAGTCTGCCGATTTTCACTCCTTTCATCTGACCGTCGCGAAGCCATGTGTGCACGGTACGCGCCTCTACCTTGAGTGCGTCGGCAACTTCCTGAGGTGTAAAATACTTCTCGGAGTCTTTATTCATAGACATATGTATGTGTCTATAGTAGATTAATGTTATTTTATGTCGCAGGCACATGCAGGCACATACGTAAATGTCAGACACAAAATAACATTACATACCCTGCGACATCTTTCCAATGCATTACCCGAGTGTATCCGAAAAGACAGGTTCATACAGATCATACAGGTTTTATACAGGTTATATACAGGTCATATACAGGTTTTACAGGTTTTATACAGGTTTTATACAGGTTTCATGCAGTCATGACCGACAGGACCGACCCGTGCCTGCAAAAATGCACCCCGCTTCGTTATGCCTGCACGTCCGTTTCACCCGAATCTATTGCGGGTTTTTACCTTATGGCAGCGGCACGAACGGGAAACACTCTTTTTTTAGCGGCATTTTGCCCGTATTTTCGCAAAGAAATAGGTAGTATTATGCTAAGCGGACTGAAAATTATATACACAAATGTCTGATAAAAAATACGAGTCCCTGAAAATAGAAAATATAGTTGCTTCGGGAGAAATAGCGGACACAATCGATTTGGAAAAGATATCCGGCAGTATTGAGAACTGCGAACTCAATACAAAACGCTTCCCGGGAGCGGTCTACAGAATAGAAGACCCCAAGGTTGCATCCCTAATATTCTCCTCGGGAAAAGTGGTTCTTACGGGATTACGCGACAAAGACGAACTTCCCCGCGGACTGAAGAAGATAATTTCGTCACTCAGGAAAGTCGGAATAAAAACCTTCGATGAACCCCGAGTTGCGATAACAAACATTGTCTGTTCATACGACATCGGAAAGCAGATCAACCTTAACCGCGTTGTAGTAACCTTAAATCTCGAAAGCATCGAGTATGAGCCCGAACAGTTCCCGGGCCTCGTCTACAGAATCGACGACCCGAAGATTGTCGCCTTAATCTTCTCCTCCGGCAAGATTATCCTCACCGGCGGCAAGAACATAGAGGACGTAAAACGCGGACTTGACTTCCTCGAGCAGAAACTCGAGAGCATAATGTAATACAATATCTGATTACTGCAATATCCGATACAGATTATCCGATACAAATCAAAATAATCCAAAAATATTCTCAATTCACAGATTTTCAATTCACATATTCTCAATCAAAAATCAGTTTTTTGCAGTCACAATCCGCAATAACAATCCCAATCACTGCCAGAACTTGTGATTCTTGATATAATTCCTCTCCGCCTTGAGGATTTCCAGATAGAAGTCATCGCCCTTCCTGAAAGTCGCAATTATTCTGGATACGGAATCGGGACCGACGCCTCTTGCGGCAAACGCGGT
Source organism: Methanomicrobium sp. (assembly GCA_017553245.1). GTDB lineage: Archaea > Halobacteriota > Methanomicrobia > Methanomicrobiales > Methanomicrobiaceae > Methanomicrobium. Next base: position 818 of record JAFZMT010000094.1, on the reverse strand, counting down.
CACTGCCGCCTTTCCGCTTGAAAGAACGATGTTGGCGTTCCTAAGCATCTTTACCTCGATTGCACGCTCCTCCGGCGTCTTTGTCTTCTTCATTGCAACCTTTATATTGTCCTCCTCATAGGGCTTGAGCGCCGCAATCAGCTTTGCACCGCACTTGGGGCAGACAATCTCGTCGGGAACGCGTCCGACCGTGGTTTTGCTCTTCCAGCCGCGGCAGTTCATGCAGAAAAGAATGATATTGTCATTCTCAAGCCTGTTCTTTATCGTCGTTAAAACGGCGGCATCCGCGGACTGCGGCGGAATCACGTCCCGCGACGACGAGATACCCTCACGTCCGATGGCGCTCAGCGGCGCTATCACCACGTCGCAGGCACCCGACTGCACCTCCGAAAGAATCAGTTCCGCCTTATCCGTGTCCATGTTTATCGTAAACAGCTCGCGATAGGCTTCCTTTTGTATCACGGTATTGTCAAAGAGCTCGGTTAAGCGGTGAATGCTTATCTTTTCGTAATCGGCATCGGAATCGATGGCGCCGAACTTCTTTGCGACCTGAACCAGCTTCCATTTGTAGATTGCCGTGCGCTTAAGGGCAAGCTGAAGGATTCCGCGAACCGACTGCGGATCGATTGACCGTATCACCTCCATCACGTCGGTTGCGCGAATGCCGCTCGTGAGTCGAAACACGATTCTGTAAGCGCCGACCTCAATTCCGACCGAACTTCCGAAACGGGCGGCAAGAAGGACGGATATGACGCGACCGAGCGCCTCGTTTCCTTTGTGACCGCCGCAGACGTTTAAGACGACGCCGTCGGGGTAGT
>JAFZMT010000093.1 GCA_017553245.1 Methanomicrobium sp. | reverse complement strand
TGCTTTACAATCGCGGTTCTGCCAAGATTGCCCGCGGACTACATCCCCGGCAGATACATTGCGCTGGACAGGCTTATCGGGACATATAAGGGATTTGCCGATATCATCATCCAGGACATAAAAGATGAGTTCTGTATCCCCGACGCAACAAGGATAAACACGGATACGGATTCATCCCATAAGGCGGAATCGCTTGCCTGGGAGATAATGTCACATTCAGGAAGCAGATAATCCCGAAGCGGCGTTCGTGATAAAATCAAATGCGCCTACCAGCAGGGAGTATATTGCCGCAAGTATCCTTATTTTGCTCTCCACATTGACCTCGGAATGAAGGATGTCATCGATTTCGGAGATTGCTCCTCCGTTGCCGCCCGAAATCATCCCCGTCGAAGATGAGGATGACGAACCCGTTGAAGAACCTGAAGAGGAACCGGACGATGAACCGGATGTTGAACCGGATGAAGAACCTGTCTTTCCGATTCCGGTGAGCGAATCAAGTAATTCCAATGGCGATGTCCCCTGAGTGGGGTTGACCACAGGCGTCGTCGTACCTGATGATGCGGGCGGCAATACGGTTGTCGCCGACCAGAGACTGCTGTCGGCAGGCATGTTTGAGCCGAGTTCGCCGTTTAATGATTTCGCATAGGAATAGCCCTCGTCAGCCTTGTTCTGCGCAAGCTCGGCGTATTCAGCCGCGGCATCCGGGGAACCCGCTGAATATTTGTCTTCGGCAAGAACCAGCAGAGTCTTTGCATTGTCATTGTAGGACTTTATGACCCAGACGCGCTGATCCGAGCCCAGACCTTTTGTTGCCTCAAAGTAATTGATGATTGAATCCAGCGAAGAGATCTTATTCTTTGCCGCATTTACCGAATGCTGCGCATACGATGACTTCAGAAGTGCGTTTGCCTCCGCGATATACGCTGTTGCCGAGTCCAGAAGTGCGCTCTGCACCGATGCCGTTGAGGTCTTCGCAGTCGCTATCGCATTGTCTGCGAGGGTGTATTTTTCTTCGGCGGCGGAGGTGTCAACACCGACTGTGGCATACCGGTCGATATCGCTCCTGAGATTTGAGAGCAGTATCTCCGCATTGCTCTGAACACCCGCCATATCCGCGGGATTAATGAATATTCTTGTCTCTTTTACCGTAGATTCCGGGTTTCCCGCGGCATCGAAATGCGTGACCTCAACCAGTTTGTATTCGCCGGTTGCCGCAGTTGCCGGAACCGTCCCCGTAAGTTCGGCCCTCACATAGGTCTGATAAGTTCTCGGGTAATAGAGTTCAAAACCGGAAAGTGTCTCGTAGCGCCCGCTGATTTTTGGTTTGACGTGCTCGACGCCGTCAAGGATTATCGTGAATTTCCATACGGGATTGTATAAATCCGTATAGAACATGAGGGATTCCTGATCGGAATCGAATTTGTATTCGACGGTATAAAGTGCATATACCTCATCGCCCTGTGCGGGATTTCCCGACGGGTCGGAATATCCCCACATTTTAAGGTCGCTGCCGGCGGATACCGAAGGTATCATGCAGATGGTTACAATTACTGAGATTATGAGCGCATAAAAGATGAGACGTCCCCGATTCATATTAAATAAATAATGGGGATTTATAGAATAATAGTTTTGTCTTGATTTTCGGGAGTTTTGAGAATTTCTCATGACTCAGGAGTGCTTTTTACCAGAGAATCCCTAATAGATGACTGACCATGATTTATATTTAATCATGACATATAAGTTATGATAATATGGGGAAAAAATCAGGAAAAAAAGGCGGC
>JAFZMT010000092.1 GCA_017553245.1 Methanomicrobium sp. | reverse complement strand
TGTGTTCAATGCAGTCTTCAAGAGAAGAACGGATATCCCTGTGGATATGAATTTCTCGATGACCAAGATCCAGTGCCCTTCCTGCGGAGGCAACTTCAATGCCATCCAGAACAAGTATTGCCCGTACTGCGGAAAAGAATACAATATCGAATCTCAGGATTGGGTCCTGATTGAATTGAGCCGCAAGCAGCCGGCAACTAATGCTCCCGCTCCGGCTGATAAGCAGGGTTGAGAAAATAACTTTAGTTTTTCAATTAAGCGGACAAAAAGACAAAAAAGACAAAAAAGTTGTTTACTGTCCCATTAATGGACAGGGCACCGTGTTAGTATAGAGCCATAAAGAAAAACAAACAACAAAGTGTCACCTCCTTTCTTAACTCTCTTGTCTTTGTTTTTCGTGTTGTGTAGTGTTGTAGTCATAGTTTTGTATCTCCTTTCGCAAAGGACCGCGGCGACCACCGCGGTCTTTGACGGATTCCCCGACGTAAAGACAACCCGCTTCAACACGCAGATAAGATTCTTCGGCGACAAATACGAATCGCGTGTCGAGGTCGGCGGGAGAAAATGCTGGAGCATTCCGGTAATGGAAGGCGATTTCATCTGCGAAGACAGATTCGGCGGCGTTAAGGGTATCGCCGGCGGCAACTTCTTCATCATGGGCAAAGACCGTGCAAGCGCACTCAAAGCGGCGCAGGAAGCCGTAAAGGCATTCGAGAACACCGAAGGCATCATCGCCTCGTTCCCGGGCGGCATCGTCGCCAGCGGTTCGAAAGTGGCAAGCAAGAACTACAAATTCCCCATGCCCGCCAGCACAAACCACAAGTTCTGCCCGTCGCTCAAGGGAAAGATCGAGGACTCCGAGGTGCCCGACGGCGTCAACGCCATCTACGAGATTGTCATCAACGGACTCAACGAAGAGGTCATCTCAGCCGCGATGAAGAAAGGCATACTTGCGGCAACCAAGGTTGACGGCATCCTCTACATAGGCGCAGGCAACTACGGCGGCAAACTCGGCACAAACAACTTCTACCTGCACAAGATTCTTGCATAACGGCATAACGGCAGCGCTGTAACGGTGCCGCAACACATCATAACAGCGCACACAAAAAAACCGGAATGCCGGAATCAAAACAATTAAATTATATACATCTTTTTTGCCCCTTCGCAATCTCCCGGGAAAAACGCACGCTGCCCTTCTGGAAAAGTCCGTAAATATAGGTTATATCGCCGAAATCGTTCTTTAAGGCGGCAATGCGGATTTGCGGCATCGTTACAAAATAGTTTAATCAGTTGATGCAGATAATAAATTATGCCACAATTTAGTTGTCCTAAGTGCGGTGCGGCACTTGCCGTCGACCCGGGCACACAGATAGCAAAATGTCAGTTTTGCGGCACTGTTACCTATGTCGACAGAAGTGAAGCTCTGTTCTATTATCTGCTTCCGTTCACGATTGACGAAGTAAAGGCAAAAGGCATCTTTAAGAGATGGACTGCCGGTCCTGCGATGGCAAAAGAACTGGAAAACGGCTGTAAGATAACCAAAATCGTCAAGGAATTCTTCCCCGTATTCAGGTTCAGAAGATCGGTGAACAAAAGCGAGAAGGTCTTTGTCAGACCTGCACGCGGAACAACCCTTCCGGGAATGCACAACCTTGAGATACCTCCGGGGGGCGAGGTCATCTATGACGAGAGAGTATCCATCGGCGATGCGAAACAGATCGACCCCGACATCAGCATAGGCTCCTATATCGGAGAGATGCCGGGCGACGCAATCGATCAGGCGCTTGTCTACTTCCCGATTTATGAGATAACCTACGAATTCGAAGGCAAAAGCTACGACGTTGTCATAGACGGCAGTTCGGGCAGAGTCTTCTCGGGACCCTCGCCGAGCCGCAGTTCGGCACAGTATATGGCTGTAATGGGAATGGCGTTTGTCCTCGGACTTATCGGCGGATTCCTCGCATGCTCGATACACATTCTACTTATCGTCATCGCCGCCGGCGGTCTCATCCTCGGAAGACAGATGGCACAGAAGGTGGTCACGAAACAGCCTGCGCCGGTCGCGGGCGCGACGGGTTCGGGTTCCGATCAGAAGCAGGTCGGAGACGGCGCTGAACAGGCGGGCGCTGACAATGCGGACAATGCGGCAGGCGCCGATGCAGCCGGAGCCGGTGCGGATGCCGGAAGTGCGGCAGCCGAAGCACAGCCTGAGGCAACCGCTGCGGCTGAAACCGCTGAAAACGCAGCGGAATCGGAGGTAAAGCAATGAGCGGCGAAACATCGAAACTTCTCATCTCAATGACATGCCCGTCCTGCGGCGGTCAGGTGGAATGCGAAGAAGGCGAATCCCTTGCGATCTGTCAGTACTGTGACTCGGTCTTTGCCCTTGACAGCTCCGAGGGTGCGTCAAAGGTAATGTACAAACTCACGGTCGACAAAGAGGCGGCTTTGAAAGAAGTAAAGAGCTGGATGAAGAAAGGTCCCAAAGCCCCCGATCTTATCGAAGAAAGCACCTTTGACGAGGTATATCCGATATACATCCCGTTCTGGAGACTTATCGCCCGCGGCAAAGCCTGCGTATGCGGTTACGTCGAGAAGAAAGACGACGATAACCACACCCGAAGGGAGCCCAGAGAAGTCCTCATCAACCGCGAATACATCTACACGTCCTCGGCATGCAATGTCGGCGACCTCGGACTCGAAGGAATCAGAGTCTCGGACAATGCACAGGCAATATACTTCGATGATGCCGATATCGTGACATTCGGCGTCACCACCTCCAAGGATGACAGCTTCAGGGAGGGTGAGGAATACATCAAGAGAGAGGCAATCTCGGACGGAGCAAGCAGCCTCGACGGCGTCACCTTCCAGAAGGGATTCGTCTTCCCCAAGGGCTTTACCCTGATATACTACCCGTTCTGGGTAATCAGATACACCTATCAGGAACGCAGTTATTTCGCGACCGTCGACGGTATCAAGGGCGACGTCCTCACGGGAAGAGCGCCCGGAAGCGTAACCAGTCAGGCGAATGCCGCGGGTATCGGCGGTGCCGTTTCGGGAGCGCTCGCCGGTCTTGGTCTCGGAATGGGCATGACCATGGGTGAGGATGACGGCAGCATGTTCTTCATAATCCTGCTGATTGCGGCGGTATGCGTATTCTATTACTGCTATCAGAGGTTCAGGTACGGCGATGAAGTCATCACCGGCAACCTTGAAGGCAAAGGTATCAAGACGGGAACAAAGGTCGGCAAGATTGAGAGAATCACCAAAGATTCCTACGATCATTACTACTGAGGTGAAGAGAGATGTTATTAAGAGAACTGAAATGTCCGGGTTGCGGAGCGCCGATTAAGGCAAAAGCACGCGATATGATGCTTAAATGCAATCACTGCGACAAGGTATCGCTCTATTCCAGAGAGAAGAGCAGCCTTGTGGACGTGAGTTACATAATCGCGGGCGCAACCAAAGAGTCGGGCAGCGAACTTGTTTATGTGCCCTTCTGGGTGGTAAACGCCGATCTGGACGTAAAACGCGAGAGAATCTCCGGCGGAGGTATCATGAGATCCATTAAGGGTCAGAAACAGATGCGCGGAACACGCGACTTCTACGTCTGCGCCGCCGACGAAATCCCGGAGAAATACTCGCGTGAGTGGAACATGAATCTCACACTCGATCAGCCGGAATTGAATCCCGTCGCCGATTTCAAGGGCGCAAACCGCCTCAGAATGACGATGGACAAGGATGTGGCGGGCGAAAATGCCGAGTTCCTCTTCCTCAGATACGAGACCGAGATTCCCGGAACCCTTCAGGACCTTGACTACAATTTCAATATCAACTCGACAAAGGTAGTCTTCCTGCCGGTCTGGAAGACAAATTCGAGTTATACGATAGGTGTTTAACCGGAGAATACATACGTGCTTAATGCAGAGGTAAAGTACAACATATACGGCATAGCAACATAACGGAGTAAAATATGGCAGATTTAAGAGACAGAGTAACTGAAGACCGCGGTCTTCTCAAGAAGATTCAGATGGCAATTCCCGGATATCGCGGTTACCGTATCCGTGAAGACTTAAGAATCGCAGATTCGATGTTAAGACTTCAGATCGCCGACAGAATGCGCGACGAGGTCTTAAAGCCGCTCGAAGAGACCAGAGAGGTCTGCAGCCGCGAGCTCGAGCTGGATGTAATGAACGACATGGCAGCCGTAATTTCGGCGGCTAAGACGACCGAAGCAAAGATTCGCCACGCGGAACAGGGTTATTCGGGTATCTCGCCCGCATACCGTGTCGCCGACGACGAACTCAACACTCTCTACGAGTATGACCTCTCGCTTCTCGGCGGAGTCGACGATCTGGCGGGTTTTGCCGCCGAATCTCTCTCGGCTGCGGAAAGCGGCGACTTTGCGGCGGTAAAGGCAAACGCGAAGAAGACGCGGACGGCGATAAACGACATCCAGGTCCAGTTCGGAAAGCGTATTGAAACAATGGCTAATCTCGGAGCGATATAATGGGATTATTTTCTTCTAAAACAAGCACAAAAATAGGATCCGGCAGCGATCTCGAAGGCGCCGAGACACGCAACGGATTCTACTGGGTTGAGGACCAGAAAGGCGATAACGTCATGTGGCGTCTGCCCAGAAATATCGTCTGGAACGACAACGTCCTTGTCCGCGAGGATGAGTTCGGTGTGTTCTTCCGCGACGGTAAAGCACTGCAGTTATTCGACAGACCCGACAGATATGCACTGACGAGTCAGAACGTGCCCATCCTCGGCACAATCGGAAAGGCAATCACGGGCATTACCCAGATCGGAGAATTCTACTGGGTTCAGAAACGCGAATTCCGCGACAAGTTCGGAACCAGCCAGCCGCTGGCATTCCGCGATGTCGATTTCGGCGTCGTCCAGCTGAGAATGTTCGGTCAGTTCTCCTACAAGGTTGTCGACCCTCTCCTCATGATCACGCAGTTTGTCGGAACCAAGGGACTTTCCAAGTCCGACGAGATTGTCTCGTGGCTTAAGGATCAGATTATCACGGTCTTAAACGATACCTTGGGCGAGCTTAAGACCAAGAAGCAGATGGGTATCCTCGACATGCCCGCATATCTTCAGGAGATTGAGCAGATATGCCTCGGTAAACTGACAAGCGAGACCGAGATCTACGGTCTTAAGATAATGAAGTTCTCCGGACTTAACATCAACATGCCGGAAGAGGTTCAGGACGCAATCAACAAACGCGGTGCAATGTCGGCTCTCGGCGTTAACTACATGCAGTATCAGTCCGGAAAGGCAATCGAGAACATCGGCGTCGGCGCTTCAAAGGGCGGCGAAGGTGCAGGATTTGCCATGATGGGCGCCGGCATGGGCGCAGGTTTCGGTATGGGCGGCATGATGGCGCAGGGTATGGC
>JAFZMT010000091.1 GCA_017553245.1 Methanomicrobium sp. | reverse complement strand
TTCGTGATGCAACCGGGATTGGGGCATCTCACAAAGCCTGTAACCACCGTGGGAATCTCAACGCCCGCCTTGTCGACGACCTTGGAGTTGCGGATGATGTTAATCGTCGCATTCGGGGCAATGAGCGCAATCTTGTTCAGTTCGCTCTTTGAGAGTTCGCGGTTGGAAATCTTCACGATATCCTTCTTAACGGCGGGATTCTTCGTGCTCACATTCGTCGCAATCGAAAGTTCCTCATTGCAGGAACCCGTGATTCCGAGGATTTTAAGCACGGTCAGAGCCTCGCCCGCCGTGATATGGTCGATAACCGTTCCGTCCTTGATCGGGTTGATAAGCATCCCGTCTTCGTGTTTTTTAACGCTCATAAGATAACATCCTCCAGCATTGCCATACGAACAGGAATACCGTTCGCCGCCTGCCTGAAATACTTCGCATACGGCAGAGCATCGACGGCGGGGTCAATCTCGCCGGCACGCGGGAGCGGGTGAAGCAGAATAAGGTGCTTACGCACATCCTTCAGAGTTTCGGGCGTAATCTTATAGGTATTGGCAACCCGCGCATAACTTGCCATATCGGGGAATCTCTCGCGCTGAATCCTCGTCGCGTATAAAACGTCCAGATCGTTTATTATCTCCTCAAGATTGTCGTGCTCCACAACCTCGGTTCCCCGCTCCTTAAGCTCGGTCGAGAGCCACTGCGGCATCTCAAGACTCTTCGGGGTAATCGTGTGAATCGTCACGTCGTAGTGCGAAAGCGCATAAGAAAGCGAATGCGCCGTTCTTCCGTAACGGAGGTCGCCCAAAAGACCGAGGTCGATTCCGTCCAGCTTCATGTTCTCCTTGATGGTAAAGAGGTCAAGAAGCGTCTGGGAGGGGTGCTGTCCCGCGCCGTCGCCGGCGTTGATGACCGGAACGGACGAGAACTCCGATGCCAGCCTCGCCGCGCCCTCCTTGGGGTGACGCAGGACGATGGCGTCAACGTAGCTGCTGACAACCTTAATCGTATCCGCCAGAGTCTCGCCCTTTGAGATTGAACTTCCCTCGACACTGTCCACGGTAATCGCCTCTCCCCCGAGGCGCGCCAGTGCCGATGCAAAGGACATTCTGGTTCTTGTACTGGGTTCAAAGAAAAGAAGTGCAACCAGTTTTCCGCGAAGGGTTTGCTTATAGCTGCCCAGACTCTGAATCTGCTGAGCTTTTGTCAGAAGAGCATCTATATCTTCCCTTTCAAAATCCCTTATCGATATAATGTGGTGCATGTTATGTATCTAACATATCTGCTTGCAGTCAATAAATATCTGTGCAAAATATCCGTGCAGAATATCCGTGCAAAATATATGTGCAAAAAAATCTGTGTAACAAATATCCGTTCAGAATATCCGTGCAAAAAATAACTGTGCAAAATATAACATAGTAACAGACCAAATATATACAGAAAAATATTCAAAAGATATTCGAAATCAAAAGATATCCGAAATCAAAAGATATCCGAAAATACCGCGAACGGCAAAGAACGGTAAAGAAAAGCAAACAGTGTCATAATATGAATCAGATATACGTTATCGGGCACAAAAATCCGGATACGGACTCCGTATGCAGTGCAATCGGTTATGCGGAATTTCTCAACAAAACCCGCGACGGCAGATACATCCCCGCCGTCTGCGGCGAGATAAATCCCGAAACAAAGTTTGCGCTGGAGAAATTCGGCGCAAGTGCGCCGCAATACATCGAAAGCGTGGTCCCCAACATCTCGGATCTGCCCTTCACCTATAAATTCAGTGCCAAATCCGACATTCCCGCAATCGAGATAATCGCGATGATGGAGGACTACAACGTAAGAAACATCCCCATCACCGACGGCGCCGGCAAACTCATGGGACTCATGAGCGAGCACGGTCTCGCACAGGCATACGTCAGCCGCCAGAGCATTTCGCAGCTTCTGCTGCCGCCGATTAAGGTCGACGTCCTCACGAGAATCCTCAACGCCAAAGTCCTCTCCGCCGCCCGCGAAATCATCGAGGGCAGAGTCTATATCTCAATCGACGCCCTCCACGTCATCCTCTCAAAGATTACAAAGAACGACGTGGCAATCGTCGGCGACGACGAACCCTCCCAGCTTGCGCTTATCTCGGCGGGAATAGCGGCGCTCATCATCGCGGACGGCGCTCCCGTGGGTGACCGCGTCATCACCGCCGCGAAAGAAAAGGGCGTAACGCTCATAGCAACGAATCTGGACGCATTCGGCGTCGGAAAGATGATTAACCTCTCCCTGCCCGTGAGTCAGATCATGGCAACCGACGTTCCGACCGTGACCGCGGAGGACACAATCGACTATGCAAAACAGCTCGTAGCCAACTCCAAATACCGAACGGCATGTGTGGTCGATGCCGACATGAAGTTCCTCGGCATGATATCGAGGAACAGCTTCCTCGACACCGTCTATAAACAGGTCATTCTCCTCGACCACAACGAATACGCCCAGGCTGTCGACGGAATCGAGAAAGCCGAAATTTTAGAGATTATCGACCACCACAGACTCGGTGCGATAACGACACTCAAGCCCATCGGCTTCTTAAACGAGCCTGTAGGTTCGACATCGACCATCATCGCCGGCAAATTCGCCGAAGCGGGAATAGTGCCGGACAAAGCGACCGCGGGAATCCTCCTCTCGGGAATCCTCTCGGATACAATGGTGCTTCGCCTATCCACGACAACCGACAAGGACAGGCGCATAGTAAAGAACCTCGCCGAGATTGCCGGCGTCGACGTCGACGAATACGGCACCGAGCTTATCAGAAAGGGAATGGACCTCGAAGGAATCCCCATGGAGAGCCTTCTGATGCGGGATGTCAAGGAATACAACCTCTTCGGCAAAAAGGTCATAATCTCGCAGGTTCTCATCCCGACATTCGAGTTCTCCGCCGATAACCGCGATGAGATAAAGAAAGCCGTTGCGTCCTTAAAGAAGTCCAACAGCGCCGATATCTTCGCCGCACTCCTCACGAGCGTCTTTGAGAACGGAAGCGAACTCTACATTGCCGCGGATGCCGCTGTCTTAACCGACTGCGGCATGACCGAACAGCCTATAAGAAAAGAGGGCATGATGTCAAGAAAGAACGATTTCATCCCGTGGTTCGGCGAGATTCTCAGGAATCTGCCGTAAAAAATAAAAAAATATTAATTAAAAATAATATTTTATTCCTTTTTGCATTTCCTGCCGTCAGAAATTCAGAACAGGTAGTTGTAATCCACCCTGTTTCTGCGCCATATGATATATGCGACAACCGCGATTACTGCGATAATGCCGATAATCACCGGAATCCACGGAAACTCATCCTGCTGAAGTGGAATGAGTTCAGCCGCGATTTTGACATTGGAGCCGCCGCCGAGCGAGAACTGCCGCTCCCAGTCCTGATATCCCTGAAGGCGGATGAGGAGGGTGTGCTGACCTTCGGCAACGTCGGTAAGCGTCAGCGGCGTAATTCCGACGATCTTATTGTCGATTAAGACCTGTGCACCCTTCGGTTCTGACTCTATCTCAAGGACGTTTGCCTCAACGCTGACCTTGGGAACCGGCGTTACCGAGGCGGTCGGCTGGACGAAATTGGGTGAATAGCGGTAGTAATACGAGAGCTTGCCCGCGGTTGAGACAACCGCCATATTGTTCGCGGACTTTGAA
>JAFZMT010000090.1 GCA_017553245.1 Methanomicrobium sp. | reverse complement strand
GCGCTATCCTTATACAGTGGTATTTTGTCAGCAACCATATTATTGATTTGTGTTGAATCTCGATGTTGTGTACTATTTAAATCTTATGCAATGCCCAAAAGAGGCTTCAAAAAAACAGACCCTTAAAACAAATTAATCGTAAAAATAATCAAAATGGGTAATACTTTTTTATGTAATCGTCATGTAATCACAGACTGCAAAATGACAACTGAGTTATTTAAAAAAATTCTTATCAACTCAACAGTCTTTTAATACATTCCCGTCCTAAATACTCACATACAGGACGGAGATACCCCTCCGAAAACCTATATAGCGAAAACCGAATAACCGACGCCGGCGCTTAAAATGACCAAAAATACCCTGTTAAGACGGACCGGATCCGAAAATTCCGATAAAATATGGCTGATAATAATCGGACTCTTCACAGCCCTGGCTTTCACTGCAAGCTATATCTCATTAAGCAACTCGCAGTCATACAGCGTCGCAAACATCTTCCTTATCCCGATTATCCTTGCATCCTTCATATATCAGCGCAAAGGAATCATCTACACAGTTGCCGTCACCGTTCTCTTCGTAATCCTCGCCTTCCTCATGAACAACCGCGAGACTCTCTTCGATACCGGCATCTACGCGGTCATAATGATAGGAATCGGGCTTATCATAACGCTTTTGAGCATTGCGCTTCACAAGACCGAGAACAGGTATAAGATACTCTTTGAGACGTCGCCTGCGCCCATGATTGTCACGGACTCCAGAAACATTATCCGCGACGTCAACGACAGCCTCATCAATATCTTCGGATACGACCGCAGATCGCTCATAGGAAAGGATATCTTCGAGTTGGAGTTCATACCCGACATCTGCCGCGGAGACATGCGCGAATCCATTATCGGCAGAGAGATCGCGGGCAGGAAGGAGACGGGTAAAGAAGAAGCGGGCAGGGCAACCGTCAAAGAGGCAGGCGGGGAGGCAGCGGGCAGAGAAGAACCCGTAAGCGCCGGTGCAGGCATGGCGGGCACGACAGCGGACGAGTCATCCGCGGGCAAGACCTTCAGGATACATATCGCCGACATAAACGGCAACATACACACATGTCAGGTCTATCACAGCACCCTCAGAAACAGGCACGGCGGCGTCGAACTGCGAATGATAGGGATGCTGGACATAACCGAGAGCGTAATCGCGCAGAAAAACCTTCGGATTTCGCTTAAAGAGAAAGAGATGCTCATCCGCGAAGTTCACCACAGGGTCAAGAACAACCTTCAGGTCATTGTCAGTCTCTTAAAGCTCCAGATGAACAGAACCGAGGACGAACAGGCATGCGAGACGCTCCGCGACTGCCAGACGAGGATTTATTCCATGGCGATGGTGCACGAGAAACTCTACCGCTCCGAAGGTCTTGCCGAGATTGACGTCAGAGAATATCTTGAAAATCTCGCGAGGAACATCCTCATCGAATATTCCGAGAATCTCGGCGATATCAGCATTGAGGTCACCGGCGACAGCGACCTCTCATTCGACCTCGATACCATAGTCCCCTGCGCACTCATCACGAACGAACTCATCACAAACTCCTACAAATACGCCTTCCCCGACAAAAGGGCGGGCAAAATCTCCATAGACATATCCATGCAAAAACCCGTGCCGGCGCAGGATGCGGATGCCGGGGACGATGCTGAGGGCAATACGGAAGGAAATGCGGGAAGTGTCGGAGGAAATGCGGAAGGCAATGCCGGGAGCGGCGAGGCGGGCAACGCAAACACGGGTGCGGACGGCGAAGTTCATTATATCTACACATACCGCGACAACGGCGTCGGATTCTCGGGCGCGGGCAAAAACGGCGGCAACCTGCTCAACAACCCCAACACGCTCGGCATGAAGATTATACGCTCGCTCGTGAGGCAGTTGAACGGCGTCATCGAGATAAAGAACTCCGGGAATGAGGCGGTTGAGTCGGATAACGGCTCGGATAACGGTGCGGAATCGCGGGCGTCCGAAGGCACAGAAATAATCATAAATTTCAGAGGTAAACTCTAATAACAGGTGAGGAAGATGCCGTCCAACAAGAAAATTCTGATAACCGAGGATGAAGGCATTGTCGCCCTTGAAATAAGGGAGACTCTGGAAAATCTCGGATATTACGTGGTCGGCGAAGCTCAGACGGGGCTTGAGTCAATCGAGCTTGCGAAGGAGACGAAACCCGACCTCGTTCTGATGGATATCACGCTTCAGGGGGACATGGACGGCATCGAAGCCGCGGAAAGAATCTATAACCTCTACGATATCCCGATTATCTTCCTTACCTCGCACTCGGACGAGGCGACCATCAAGAAAGCCCTGCGGTCAAATCCGTTCGGATACCTGATTAAGCCGTTCAACGACCGCGAACTCTACAGCAATATCGAGATGACGCTTCACAAGCACAACGTCATCAGAAAGGTGGAGCCGAATGCGATTATAGATTCGACACTGCGGCTTGTCTCCGATGCGGTCATCACGGTCGCCCCCGACGGCGAAATCACCCGCATTAACCCGCCGGCGCAGGCGCTTACGGGATATTCGCGCGAAGAGGCGACGGATTACGACATCTTCCATCTCTTCAGGCATGACCGCAAGAAGATTGCCGACATGATGGAGTCCCTGCAGTCCGACGGCGCCGAAAAACGCAACCTGCTCTCGTGGATGGATTCGGTGACGCTCACGAACAAGAACGGCGAGTTCGTTCCGATGTCGCTCAATATCGGTTTTGTCAAGGGCAATCGCTGGAACAGCGACGAATACTTCTTCGTTCTGATTCCATACAAGCCGACCGCGGGAGGTATCGGCGAGGGCGAGTCGAGTCTTGAGAGGTATTATCGGATTGTGCTTGACGCAATCAAGGATTCGGTCTGCCTCATAGATTCGAATCTGAAGATTGTCGTGTATAATTCGGCGTTTTCAAACCTCTGCATACGCCTCGGCGCCGACTTAAACCAGCTCGATAAGCCCGTTTACGATATTTTGCCAAACGACATCTTCGGCAACAGGTGGGATTACAAGGATCTCTTCGAGAGCCACAGGTCCGGCGTGCCGGGCGAGATTGCCGTTAAGGAAAGGTCGTATGTCAAGGACAAAGTGGCGCATTATCTGAATATCGAGACGATTCCGCTCTCCAACGGCAGTAAAATCACGCACTTTGCGATTATCTGCTTTGATGTGACACGCGAGAAGGAGGTCGAGGAGCGCGATGAGAAGCTCTCCCGCAATTTCCGTGCGCAGAGCAGGAACATTGAGGCGATTGCGGATATCTGCGCCCGCTTAAAGCCGCCGCTTTCGACGATAAAGAAGGTTGCGGGTCCGCAAAGTTCGATGGAGTTTCGAAAGGTGATGAAAGCCGCCAACGAGCTTTCGGATCTCATCTTCGAGATGGATATGAAGTGGCTGAGATACGAGAGAATCAAGAGCCTCTTCACTGCTCTGGGCATGGATCTGCCCGACGATAAG
The DNA here is from genome assembly GCA_017553245.1 of Methanomicrobium sp. Lineage (GTDB taxonomy): Archaea > Halobacteriota > Methanomicrobia > Methanomicrobiales > Methanomicrobiaceae > Methanomicrobium. Next base: position 2,614 of record JAFZMT010000090.1, on the reverse strand, counting down.
GGCAACGCGGACGAGGACGATGATGTCGCAAAGCAGGACGGCGACCTTGCGGACGGTCAGAACGAGGGCGCAAACGCAGGTAACGGCGCCGGCGGCGCACAGGACGGTTCGGGTGAGGGGGAGTTCTCCGCGCCCAGACACACGACCGACGATTACGAGATGACCGAGGAAGAGAAGAAGATCTTTGAGGATCTCGATTCCGAGAAGATTATAAGATAAATAAGATAATTTCAAAAAAGATTACTTTTTTTCGCCGCTTTTCTCATCCGATTTCGCATCAGTTTTCACATCTGTTTTCGCATCGCCTTTTCCGGTTGTGCTTTCGGGTGAACTTTCGGTTACTTTTTCAGTTTTGCTTTCGGTCGCGGCGTCCCTTGGTGCATCGGGTTTCGTATCCGCTTTTGTGTCTGTTTTGGCATCCGATTTTGCGGCGGCTTTTGTATCGGCTTTTGATTCCTTTCCTTTATCTTTCGCGGAATCGGTCTTGGTATCGGTTTTTGATTCGGTCTTGGAATCCTTTGCCGAATCTTTCTTCGACTCCGTTCCCGTATCTGTCTTTGATTCCTTCCTGGATTCCTTCTTTGAATCTTTCTTTGAATCTTTTGCCGAATCCTTACCCGATTTTGCCGATGCCTTACCCTTTGTTCCCGAAGCACCCGAAGTGCCGCTGAACAACGCCCCGAGATCGAAGCGTTTCGGCTTGCTTTTGCCGCCGGCGCCGATTCCCGTGCCGTCCGCGCCCTCGCCTTCGATGAGCGACATGCTGTCACTGTCGATTATATTTTCGTCATCGAAGACCGTATACGACTCCTCCGACCTTGCGGTCGTAACCCCGTAACGCGTCTTGGATATCTTGAGTTCGACGGCGACACGGTGATCTCCGAGAGTCCTGTGCGTTCCCGCAATCAGAACCTCATAACTGCCGGGTTCGACGAAGTGCTCCATGGACTCGTCGTCGAGATAGACCGTGCAGACAAAAGCGCGGTATGCGCCGCCTTTTGCATCGACGCTCAGCTTCACATACTGCGGGCTTTCTCCTTCGGCACGCAGGGCTTTCGGGACTTCAAGAACGATAACCGGTTTCACGCGATGCCGCATGAAGTTCGCCGCAAACAGCACAATTAAGACGAATGCGATGATGAACGGCAGAACATAGATTTTGCTGTTCTCGATTCCCGCCACAATATCATCGGCGTTTTTGACGCCGTCGAGGTCAACGTCCTCAGCCGCGTTCATCGCCTGCTGTGTGAGATTGATTGCGGTATCGTAATCTTTGAGATCGTATGCTTCACGCGCCTGCCTCAGCAGTTGCTTAGCCAGCGCCGGATTGTATTTGAGATTTGCCGTGATTGTCGCCTCGACCTCAGCCATAGCCTCAAGCACCGTGGTCTCGGGGACATACATACGGACAACGCCCTCAAAGCCCACATAAAAGGTCTCCTCAACCGTCCTGTAACCTAATTTTTCGGCGCGAAAAGTATGCTTACCCTGCGAAATCGTGCCCGTATACGGAGTCTTGCCGACATACTCCCCGTCGATGTAGAGATCGAAGCCTTCAGGCTGAGTCTTTATCGAAATCGGCACATCCGCAAGCACCATATCGGCATTTACCTCGGATAACTTACCAGCCTCGACGTTAACACTGCCTGTCCAGTCCTCATATCCTCTGTGCTTAATCACAACCGTATATGTGCCCGGCTCAACTTTATCCATGGTATACGGAGTTTTGCCGACATAGCGACCGTCAAGGTAAATCTCGGCGCCGGTGGGCACACTGTAAAATCCGATCTGACCCGTGGTCTGAATCGGCTTGAACTTATGATACACAATCTCGGATGCGCCTTCGCTTACGGTCTTAACAACCTCATACGGCTCATAACCGTCAAGTTCCAGACGGACGAGATGATCGCCCGTCTCAAAACTGTAAAAGACCGTGTCCTTATCCGACAGACCGCGGTAATTGCCGTCAATCCAGATCTTTGCCCCCATAGGCTCGGTCTCAATCTTAAAAGCCTCTCCGACGGCGGCATCGACAGCGGGCATCAGAATAAGAAGGAGAATCAGGGCTGAAAGCGCCACGTAAAGAAATCTCTCAGTCCGAATTGCGGTTTTCATAACGGCGAAAAATTATAGTTAATCTGTTCTATTCATGTAATTTGTTCTGTTCATGCTTTATTGCCTGCCGGCACGGGCGGATTCTGCGGCAACGGCTCGGCAGCTTTCATATAAAACAGGCGATACGTGCCCGAATAGGGTACGGTCACCCAGACCTCATAAGGCTCAATCTTATCGGCAGGTGCGAAAACCGACCACTTATCCGTTTCCGTGTCCGCACCTTCAAGTCTCATCAGCGTAAGCGTTCCGACCTGACTTCCCAGAGCACCCGTATTGGTACTCAGAGTCAGATTAATCGACTGAGGTTCGCCCTCATTGCGCAGATAAATGTCATACTGACTGCCGAAGGGGGTATATCCCGCGGGAACGTTGCTTGTATTGACGCTGACACCCGAAACAATAATTCTGTAATTATCCGTATCCACCCGATTTTCGTCCTGCGGGATAACCTGATTATTAACAGTCTCATCCGGCGCGGGAGGGACAGCGGGACCGTGCG
>JAFZMT010000089.1 GCA_017553245.1 Methanomicrobium sp. | reverse complement strand
CGCCATAAAAAACGGCTGCATCCTGTCGATGAATGACTTGATCATCCCGGGAAAGCCCATTGTCATTACGGGCGCCGCAAGGATGATTCCGTCGGCGTTCTTCACCCTTTTTATAATCGGCGTGATATCGTCCTGAATCATGCACCCTTCGTTTTGTTTGCAGTAAAAGTATTCCATGCACCCCGAAAATCGAAGAGCGGTCACATCAAATAACGATACCGTGCAGCCGCACTCTTCCGCACCCTCTTTTGCCGCTTTAAGCAGTTTTGCAATGTTGCCGTCGGGGATTGGGCTTCCCATTATCGCAAGAATCTGACATGTCATGATAATCTATTTTTTACGGCATAATTTAAAATTACTGCATCTTACCGAACGGTTAGCGCATCTTATGCGCCCCATGATAAAAGATATATATCTCAGAGTTCATCTATCAAAGTATAAAGTAAAAAGGTGAGACAAAAAATGCCATGCGGAATGGGTAAAAACGGAAAAGGAAAAATGTGCTGTGATATGGAAAACCTCGGAAAGAAGATAGGCAAGGTGCCCGTAATTTTCAGGGAACTCGAAAAGACCGATCCCGAGATGTTTGAGAAGGTAATGGCGTTTGACCAGATGGTCTGGGATGACGGGGCACTGACACGCCAGACAAAGAAGGTAATCGCGATTGCAATCGCAGCCGCACTCAGAGACGAGCACGCGGTCTCCGCTCAGATAAGCGGCGCTAAGAATCTCGGAATAAAGAAAGCCGAGATTGAAGAGGGACTTCGCGTAGCCTTCCTTCTTGCGGGAATGCCTGCTTACGTCTACGGCAAGAGCAAGCTCGAGGAGATATACTCCGAGTAGACTTCTGAGCAGACATACTCTGTTCAGACATTTCAGTACAGCAGATAATCATCCAATCATCCAATCATCCAATCATCCAATCATCCAATCATCCAATCATCTAATCATCTGATCATCTGAAAATCATCATAACCCTATTTTTAGATAAAACCGGCAATATCCGTATTGATACCATGAGCGTCAAAATTCTGTGCATATCATCTAGTCCGAGAAGGCACGGCAACTCTGAGACTCTGCTCGACAGGTTCATTGACGCCGCCGCAAAGCACGAATCCGCCGAATGCGAAAAAATCGTGCTGTCGGATTACAATATCAAACCGTGTAAGGGCTGCAATGCCTGCGAGAAGGCAGGGAAATGCGTGATATCCGATGATGCCGCAGGGATAATCGGGAGAATCCTGTCAGCCGATATCGTCGTGTTTGCCGCGCCAATCTACTGCGTGGGCGTATGCTCGCAGGCAAAGGCGTTTATCGACAGAATACAGGTTTTGCGGTCGCGAAAGGATGTCCTTAACCTGCCGACGTTCGACCCCGACAGGAAAGGGAAGCGCATCGGCGTTTTTATATCCACTGCAGGTCAGCCCGACGACGGCATGTTCGCGCCGTCCGTTGCGACTATGAAATGTTTCTTCCACCATTGCGGAATCGGAACCAAAAATATCGAGTATCTCCTCGTAAGCGGCGTCGACGGGAAAGGCGCTGTAAAGAGTCTGCCGGACGCAAAAGAAAAAGCGCAGGCTCTTGCCGATGCCGTCATCGATAGGATAAACGGAATGACAAATTAAACGGAATGACAAATTAAACGGAATGAATATTTAAAAGGAATGATAAATCAGAAGTTCATCGAAAATCAGATTATTTGAAGAGTTAACTGAAATCGGCGGTGTGAAATGGTAAAGGTAATTGCGATATCGGGAAGTCCGAAGGTTCACGGGAATACCGAAAAACTTGCGGACTGCTTCCTTAAGGGCGCGGAATCCGCAGGAGCGGCGGTCACGAAGGTTCTGCTTCGAAAACTGAAATACAGGAGCTGCATGGGCTGCAACAAGTGCCATGAGACTGGCAAATGCGTACTAAAGGATGACCTTGCGCCGGTATTCGAGGATATAGTCGCCGATTGCGACATACTTCTCCTCGCATCCCCGATCTATTCCATGACCGTGACCGCCGAGATGAAGGCATTCATTGACCGCGGTCAGTACCTCTGGGCAAGGCGGTTCAAGACGAACGAGACAACTTACGGCGATGAGCATTTAAGGACGCATATCGGCGTTTTTGTCTCGACCGCGGGTATGGACCTGCCGACCGTCTTCGACTGCGCATATCCGACCGTGCGTGCACTCTTCAATGACGCAGGTTTTACGTATTCGGAGAATATAGTTGCGAATGCGATGGATAAATACGGCGGAATCGACGGCAGACCGGATATCATGCGGGCGGCGGAGGAACTGGGAAGAAAACTCTGCCTTTCGGATGACCTTCGCCGACATTAAGCTAAAAACTGAAAAAGAACACATACTTTTTTCATATCACAGCCCAAAGGCTGATTATATAATGAGAGCGCCGTAAATCCCGCGGGATTGGCTCTCTGAGAGTGGGTGAAATAATGAGATCATCGATAAAACTTATTGCGGCAGCGGCAGTTCTCCTGCTTCTGATAACGCCGCCCGTCGCGGCAGTCGTGCAGGAGAAGACGGTTGCGGGAACGATTACGAATGTCAATCAGGCAAAGGGCACAATCGACATATACGCCGATAAGATGTGGAACGGCGTCACGTGGACGGGCATCTCCGTGCAGTTCGTCGCCGATCAGAAAATAACGGGCACAGCGCCGTCTTCGGATGCGATGGCTTACCTCTGCGTCGGTGACACCGTTCAGGCGACTTTCACGGGCGAGTCTCCGCAGGCGTCATGGGTGACGGTCTCGAAGGTTGACGGTACCGACCCCACGGGTAAGTTCCTCATCGCCTCTTTCGGCGATCCGTCAAAGATTGTGAACTCGTTTCAGAACAACTTCAAGGTGACCTTTGATACCGCGCCGGACTGCGAGAGCTGTTCGGGTTCGGTCTGCACGGCAAGCTCCGCCTACGTCAAGGTTGTGCAGGGCTGGAATGAGAAGAACTACCCCTCGGATGCGCAGATGATCCCCGGTGAGCGCCATGTCTTCAAGAGCCCCGAAGGCTGTCTTCAGGAACTCTCCGTAACCTTCTTAAACGGAGAAGCCTCCGCAGGTCTTTGCAGTGCCGCATCTCCCGTAGGCAGACAGCCGTTCTCGGTCTTTACAATCGAGGTCGTTCAGAAGGGCAGCGTGCAGGATTATGTTCCTTTACCGGTGGTGCAGACTGTTGAAACCGAAGTTCCGACACCGGTGCCTACACAGGCATCACCCGGATTCGGATTTGTTATTGCCGTCATAGGCATTGTTGCGGCAATGGCGGCAGTCGCGGCAACAGCGGCTGTAAAAAAGCACTGAATTTTTAATTCAGTTTTATTTTTAAAATTTTGGATATTATATTTTAGATAGTATATTGTATTTTTTTCAGTCCGAAGCACTTACAGCGCAGCACTTACAGTCTGTACCATCTCGCCGAGAAAAGTTCTTTGAATGCTTTATCGCCGCAATGACGGTTCGGTTTTGTCTCAAACTGCCTGTATGTGACATTATATTCGCGCAGGGCATCTGCGCCCGCGATATCCGTTGCCGTCTTTCTGTCGCCGGCGATGACAATCGTATCCGTGATTCCGCGATATTCGTCCAGAATTTCGGAGAAAACAGCCGAGGCTTTCTCTATATGGTGGCGTATATCCTCATCGCGAAGTTTCTCGAAGCGCTTCTGTGACCAGCCGCCTTTGCTGTGTTTGTCCATGACGCTGCTGGTTACGAATTCCTCTCTTAAAAGCTCGGATTCCGTGGCAAACCCCATGAAAGACTCACCCGCATGACCTATCACGAATGCCGCATGACGACTGCGCTCGAAGATATCCCGCGCTTTTGCGCATGCAAACTCCGTGCCGCGAATCATCTCCGTCTTTTCGGGCGCAAACGGCGGCATCGCAAGAAGTGAGAGGACAAAAGGAGCTTCGGTATCGAAGAATCCGATAACGCCCGTCTCGGATTTGAGGCTTTCAATGTAGATGCAGAGATCCTCCCCCAGACTGCCGCGGTCGGTTATCTTCTCGTTCGGGCGGAGATAAAGAGTAATCAGCGACTCTTTCGAAGCCTTTATAGAGGCTATCTTATCGAGAAGCGCCGTTGAACTCTTCTTTGAGAGGTAGAAGTTATCCGCGCGGATATTGACGCCGAACTCCTTGAGGGAGTCCTCGCGTTTTAGGAAATCGACGCGGCTTTTAAGCGCTTCAATCTCAACGCGGGCGCGCTTGAGTTCCTCAACCGTCTCCTGATAGCGCACGGGATCGCTCTGCGCCTTCTCTTCGCGTTTTGAAAGCCGCGTTCTGAGTTTGTCGTTCTCTTTCTTAAGAGATTCAATCTCCGCGTTCAATTCGGCGACTTTCTCCTCAAGGTCCTTTCTGAAATAACTGCCTATCATGAAACTGCCTGTAATGAAAAAAGAAAATTAATTCAAATTTGCCGTGAATCGTTTTATCGATTCAAACCGGTGTCCTCAATACCGTATCCTCTCATGCGGCGGTCGGCTGCGCGGGCTTTGGCAGTATCTCCTTAACCGCCTTCTTGCTTACAATGCCCGAGTTGCCGCTCATGTCCTCGATGACAAGAGTAAACTCGAAGTTACCGTCGCGTGCCGCTTCAAGCCGCTCTTTTAATGCGGCAATCTTCTCTTTCTCTTCCCCGGTTGCCGTGCGTGCAATCGTATCGAGCGCATCGCTCATTCTGAGAAGCACCCCTTCCACATTCGAGATAAATGCCTCGCACATCGGACCCGGCGTCACCTCGATACCGAACTCCGGCACCCGCATCTCGGCGGAACTGCTTCTTATGACGCGGGCTGAGAGATCGTCGGGACTTTCAACTCTAAAAGTATATCTTACGGGCTCGCCGTCGCCCATGACATAAGTCTCGACCGATTTGAAACCGCATTCGCAGACTGCCGATGCGAACATCACTTCCGCGAAATACGGTATTCTTTCGGACTGATATATATATTGAATCTCTTTTGAACAGTTTGGGCAGGGTGCGGTCATAACGCGCCGCACGAAGATTATACCCCCCCGATCTTCTCGCGCGAGACCTTTACGGACATCGGTGTGAGAATTACGTATTTCTGGTCGCCGAGACCGACGATATCGCCGTTTACGTCAGCGGCAACGTCGCGGAGGTCTTTCAGTACGCGCTCGTATGTTATCTTGTCCATCTTTAAACGTCCGATATCCACGATAACGATGTTTCCGTTGTAGACTTCGTCTTTGATTCTGGGCGTGTCGCGGAGTTCGTTTATTGTGGCTATCTTGACATACATCGAAGCCGGACCCTCTCCGGGTGTGGTCTTTTCTATGGAGGCTAAGTCCAGTTCCATGTAGTCAGCTTCATCGGGCTGATTGTTCTTTTTAAAAAGAGAAGAGATCTTTCCCATAACAACAAAAATGTCGACGGATTTTTATTTAATTGTATCCATTAGGGTCGGTGACATACATTGCAATGCGGGCTTAATTTTCGGTCTTTTTTTCGCGGCGTCAAAAAGAAGAGTAAGATATGTTTAAAATCCGCGCAGGAAAAATATGCGGTTTTGATGGTTTGGCGGATATTACGGGTTTAAATCTCAAGATTCCAGATGTCGTCGCCGACGTAGTGGATATTTTTGGCGACTTTACCCGACTGCGCACCCTGCATCTCGTCCGCATCCATGAGAGCAATGCCGATTGCCAGCGGTTTTTTGTGGTTTGCGTCCACGATAACGACAGGCTCGTCTTTCTTGACGTCATAGGATATGTCTACAACGCCCGGGCGCATGAGGTCCGCGCCTTTTACCATGAAGGGGATGGCGCCGGCATCGATGGCAATCCGCCTCTTGTCAAAGGGTTTTTCGACGGCGCCGCGGAGTGTCGGGAATATTTTGCCGTTGATCTCCATCAGATGCGGCTTCCTGTCGAGGAGATATATCACGACGTCGCCGCCCGACAACTCGGCAACTTCCACCATATCCGACCTGAATTGTTCGGCGCTCTTACCTATGGTTGCCTCAAGATTCCTGTAGATCTCGGAAAGCTTGGATTTTCGGACCGCATATCTCTTTCTTACTGTCAGTTTACCCATCTTAAATCGCCTGAATTAAATTGCCTGAATAAAATTACTTTACTGAATTAAATTGCCTTAATTAATTGCCTTAATCATCAATTATGCATTCGTAAGTATCGGAATATTTCCCATTCTTTATTTGCCGTATTGTGTAATTACTCTATCTTAGTACAACCTTACGGGGCTGTTACGCATGACGGGCTGCACTGCATGACAGGCTGCAGCGGAGTGTCGCGGCTGCCACCGGCTGTCACGTACTCTTAAACTTACTCTTACTGGAGCGCGTGCGTTTCCTTAAAAGATGTCATCAAAAAAAGCGTCTCCGCGATTTTCGGATAACCTTAATGGTGGGGTGTGCGCTATATTTATGTAGATTACGCTCGCAATTATAGTAATCCTCATAAAACAAATCAGGGAATCTCATGACACAAAGACCGTTGGAAATTTTAGATAAGGCTCTGAATCAGAAGCCCGTTATTGTAAGCCTGAAGGGCGGAAGAGAAATCCGCGGCGTACTTCAGGGCTACGATATTCATATGAATCTTGTACTTGAGAACGCAGAAGAGGAGACTGACGGCGCTGTCTCGAAATTCGCAACATTGATTGTTCGCGGCGATAATGTGATTTATATCTCGCCGTCGGTCAACTGAGAATCTGATTATAATTTTTTAACAGGTGATTTAAAATGAAAGGAACTCCATCAAGAGGAAAAAGACAGTCACAGACACATGTAATCTGTAGAAGATGCGGTAAGATGTCTTACCACAAACGCGACAAAGTATGCTCCGCCTGCGGTTTCGGCAGATCCAGCAAACTGCGCAAGTATAACTGGGTAACCAAGAAGTCAAGGGTACCTACCCACTGAAGTTATGTGCGGAATCGTTGGCATCATAGATGCTGGCGGCGTTTCATTCCCGCTTTACTATGCCCTGTATGCCTTGCAGCACAGGGGGCAGGAAAGCGCGGGAATTACTACTTTTAACGGCACTCAGCTTTGTAAATACAAAGGTCAGGGGCTGGTTTCGGAAGTCTTCGATGCTTCCATTCTCTCATCGCTTACGGGCAATGTGGGTGTCGGGCATGTCAGATATCCGACAACGGGTGCAAAGATCCCCGAGAATGTGCAGCCGTTCAATTTTACGTTTCAGGGAAAAAATATCGCCGTTGCCCACAACGGCAATCTGACCAATACCGTTGAATTAAGAAACTATTTTGAGGAAGACCGCGGTCAGACCTTCTGCACGACAACCGATACCGAGCTTATCGGCAAGGTGCTCGTCGACGAACTCCGTGTCTCAAACTCGATGACGGATGCGGTATTGGCGTGCATGAAGAAGCTCGAAGGGTCTTATTCGGTCGTTGTCATGATCGACGACAAACTCTATGCTTTCCGCGATCCGCTCGGAATCCGCCCGCTGTGTCTCGGAAAGACTCCAGAGGGACACATCGTCTGCTCCGAGTCCGTGGCAATCGATGCGCTCAACGGGGAGTTCATCCGCGACGTCAACCCGGGAGAGCTGGTCACGATAACCGAATCGGGAGTGGAGTCGGTTCAGATCGCCGAGGCTTCGAGTTACGGTCACTGTATCTTTGAGTATATCTATTTTGCACGTGCGGATTCGGTGATTGACGGTCAGCTCGTCTACGACGTGAGAAGGCGTATCGGAAACTCGCTTCATCTTGAGGCGCCCATCGATGCCGATATCATCTCGCCCGTCCCCGATTCGGGAACGGCGCATGCAACCGGCTACTCGGAGAGTTCGGGCATTCCGTTCCGCGAAGGTCTGATAAAGAACAGGTATATGGGCAGAACCTTCATCATGCCGACTCAGAAGATGCGCGAGAATGCCGTTCGAATCAAGTTGAATCCCGTAAAGAAGCACTTAAACGGCAAGTCCGTCGTTCTTGTGGATGACTCGATTGTCCGCGGCACCACATCCCGCCGTCTGGTCGACCTTGTCCGCGCCGCAGGCGCACGTGCCATTCACATGAGAATCGGTTCTCCGGCAATCATCGCACCCTGTTATCTCGGTGTCGACATGCCGACACGCGAGGAACTGATTGCAAGCAAACTCTCCTGTGATGAGGTGCGTGATAAGATAGGTGCGACCACGCTTCACCATATCTCAATCGAATCTCTGATTCGCGCCACCGGACACAATCATGACGATCTCTGCCTCGGATGTCTTACGGGCGAGTATCCGCTCTGCATTAAAGGCGAGAAGTCCTGCCCGCGGCATATCGATTTTATCGCAGGCACATATCAGTCCGATCTTGACGAGTTCAAGCCGAAAAGTAATCCGAAGAAATAATCCGAAGAAGAAATATCCGGCAATATTCTTTCAATATCCTTTTTTGCCATACTCTGGGGGATCGCGCCCCGTGAACTTTGTCCGTTAAAACAACTTTTTTAAATACGCGCTTAAATTACTATATACAGCGTTAATGTTGCGGTATTTTGAGCGAGGAATCCCCTCCGAAATTCCGCAGATATCTGCCGTATATGTCTTTCGTGATTGCTTATGTCCGCCAAACTTCAAAGATTATCGGTTTATTCTGTATTTATCGTGATATTGGTCTGTGCTCTGACTCTGCCCGCAGGCGCGGCGGGGACACTGGACTACAATGTCGCAGGCGATCTCAGATATATCACGGATGACGGCATGGAGCGCTGGAATCTCGACATAGACGGCGGAAAACTCGTTTGGGTCGAGGGCAGAAACAGTCAGGCACAGCAGACAATATACTGTTACAACCTGCTTTCCGGGCGAAAACTGCTCGTAGCAAAGACGCAGTATTCGGATGTCGACCCCGCGCTTTCGGGAAATTACGTCCTATGGGGCGAAAGAGAGGGTTATAATCTGCCTTCACAGGTAATGGGCTATTTCATGATCACCCGCCAGAAAGGCACGATTGACCCATATCCGTCCAATCAGGGCAGCCCGGATTATGCCGGCGGTCATGCGGTCTGGCTTGACAGCCGCTACGGCGGGTTCATCAATATCATGATGAAGGATACGAAGACGGGCAAGTCGTATCTCTTCCACCAGTCCGGCACAAACGACAAGCTCTCGCCGACCATCTCCGGCGGCTACGTCTACTGGGTCGAGAAGGGCAATCTTTACAGAATGGCGATAAGCAACCCGCGCGGCACTCCGCAGCTGATTGCCAAAGGAGTACCGGGCGATTACTCGGTCGCGGACAACAAAGTGGTCTGGGAGACGAAGGCTGCAAGCGGATACTACAAGGTCGTCATGTATGACCTTGAGAGCGGAAAGCTGAGCGATGTTACAGACGGCAGTTATGACTGCCGCCACCCCTGCGTCTCGGGAATGATAGTCGTCTATGAGTCCTACGTGAGCGGCGATTCGGATGTCTGGATATACGACATCTATACCGGCATCTCGGCATCCGCGTGCAGGACGGGCGGCGACCAGATATCGCCGAAAATCTCGGGCGAGAGAATCGTCTGGATTGATCAGTCCGGCGGCGGATCAAATATCGCATACTTCAGAATAAACTCGGTCGCGGCTCCGAAAGCGGCATTCTCGGCAACGGAGTCCTCGATTCTGGACGGACTCGCTCCGCTGAGTGTCACCTTCCGCGGTATCTCCTCGATATCCCCGGGAACCGCCACCGACTATGTATGGGATTTCGGCGACGGCAGCACTTCGACCGAGGGAGCGCCGACGCACACCTATATGAAGCCCGGCGTCTACACCGTGACCCTCACGGTCTCGAACAGGTTCGGCAGCGATGTCTCGGTGATAAAGGATTATGTCACGGTCGGCGAACTGCCGACGGTAACCTTCACCTGCGAGGATACCTTAGGCGCGATTCCGTTTGTCACCAGATTCCATTCGACGATTACCGGAGACTACGATAAGCATGTCTGGGACTTCGGCGACGGCGTGGGTTCGGTGCTCAAGAACCCGTATCACAACTACGAGTATGCCGGTACCTACGACGTCAAACTTACCGCCTCAAGCAAATACGGCGATGTCACGGATTATCGCAGGAATTTCATTGAGGTCGGCGGCAAGCCCGAATCCTCGTTCGTATACGGCTATGCCGCGGACAGCACGGCAAAGAGTCCGATTGTGAAGTTTACGAGCACGACTACGGGAAGTCCGACCGAATACCTCTGGTATTTCGGCGACGGCGAATTCTCGACCGAGGAAAATCCCGTGCACAGATTTAAGGCGCCGGGCATCTACGACGTGAGCCTTAAGACCGTAAACAGATACGGCTCGGATATTCATACCGAGTGGGCATTGGTTATCGAGGATTCCGGCACGGCATTTGAGCTGACCGATATGATGATCACCCCAGACAGAGTAGGCGCGCTGGTAGGCGATACCGTGCAGTTCGTGGCGACGGCAAGGGATTCCACGGGTCAGAACAGGCTCATATTCCCCGAATGGTCGGTAACCAACCCCGAGGTCATAGAGATAACGCAGGACGGTCTCATGACCGCAAAAGGACGCGGCACTTCATACGTTACATGCAGATACGGAAACCTCATGGCACAGGCAACGGTCATAGTCGGCAATGAGCAGTTCAGAAACGGAACCGTCGCACCTGCGCTTCTGATGCCGCATTCAAAGGATGATTCGGATGACAAATCCTTTATCGACGAGATGCTTGGTAAAATTAACATCTTCAACATGTTCTCGGGCTCCGGGGACTGATTGGAGATTTCGACAGCGTTCAATAAAGGAACCGAAACTGCGTTTGAAATGGAGTCTGAAAAAAAGTCTGTAACGGGTTCTGAAACGTAAACCGGAACGGAAATTGAAAATTTGCAAAACTGAACAAACTTGAAAGTTGGACTAATCAAAACAAAACTTGAAAATTGACAAAAACTGACAGAAAAGTAGCGAGGACTGGATTTGAACCAATGATCTACGGGTTATGAGCCCGTCGGGATTTCCTGACTACCCCACCTCGCTTCGTGTACCATACTACATGGCATTTTATGCTTAAATATGTTTTGAAAGAGGATTAATTATATTTTGACATATTATATTTGACTTAATTATTTTGCGGTTGTTATTCTGTTTTATCCTGCATCTCTTTCACGGTATGTCTTTCACGAATAATTTCCGGAATCGGCATTCTCGAAAATCACTGGAATCTGTCGCTGTGATTCATCTTTGACGCCATTATAAAGTCATTCTTTGTAATGCCGCCGCATCTGTAGGTATACCAGGCAATCTCAAGTGATGAGCCTTTGGTAATCGAAACATCGGGAAAATGCCCTTCGCGTTTTGCAAGGTCGTCAAGCTCGGTTATGAACTTGATGCAGTCCTCAAAACTCTCCTTCACATATGTGCGCCTCAGTTTCCCGTCGATTACAGACCAGCCCGGAACCACTCTGATATACTCCAGAGTCTCTTTTCGTGTCAGGGGCGGCAATCTCTCAATGTTTGGGTTACAGCGCTCTGTACTCAGATCCATTGTATATTCATTATTTCAAAGAATTAAAAAACTTTGTACATACCTTGTACAAACTTTGTACAGATTATTCTTGATTGGAGATATTGCCGCAAACAGACTTTATTTTTTAAAAACAGCCCGAATACATGCAGAATTATTTTGCGCAAAAGGT
>JAFZMT010000088.1 GCA_017553245.1 Methanomicrobium sp. | reverse complement strand
TGTTTAAGTCTGCTGTTTGGGTCTGTTTGGTTGTCAGGTCTGTTTGGTTTGAAGGTGAGTTTGATTGTCCGGTTGGATTGTTAGGTAGTTAGGTCTGTTAAGTTTGAAGGTGAGTTTGATTGTTAGGTTGTCAGGTCTGTTTGTCAGGTCTGTTGAGTTTTGAGGTGGCTTTGATTGTTATGTTTGATTGCCTGGTCAGACAGTCAGGTCAGTCTGTTCCGGCAGTCATTTTTCGGGTCAGTCTTATTTTAGTTCTTATTTTTGGTCTTATTTTGGTTATGACAGTTTGCAGGTCTGTTTTATCTTCTTATTACATGGGTGATTGAGGGTATTGACAATTCGTTATAGAAGTTCTCGCAGTATCCGTCCGAGAATACGACTCTCGTAATGTCCGGCGAGAGGTCGAATGTCGTGAGATTTGCTACAGGGTGCTCCTTTAATATTGCCTCAGCCTTCTGGAAGGACTGAGACGGGGTTGTAATCGTTTTTCCGTTCACATCGTCGGATACGGATGCGTATCCGTATACCTTGAAGCATGTCCCCTTTGAATCGGTCGAGAGGACTTCGCCCGGCATGTTGGCATGTTTATCGTATTCTTCCTTGATCAGTTTTCCGGGATTTGCGATATTGAGATAGTATCCTACGTATTCCACGAATGTCATATCGTAGTTGAATGTCAGTATTGCATTACCGTCATCCTGTATCTCGGCTGTGTATGAAGTAAGTGTCAGTGCGGACGCAGGCATTGCCACTGCCGCCAGCGATACCATGAGAAATAATACTAATGACAATCTTCTGATTCTTGCGTTTATTTTCATAATACCTCCGTTTTTATTTGTTATTCAGTTAGTAATCCTGTCGGCATATAAAATTATTTACACTTCTGAAATTTATCCCCCAATGAGCAAAAGTGCGGATTCCGCATTGTCATTTCTGTATCGTAACGCCAACGGTTATCTCGGTTTTGCCGCCGTTGGTGTCGATATTCAGCTTTCCGAAAAGAAGAACGCTGCCTGGCGCTTTTTCCGTATCTATCTCAACGGCAACGTCTATGCTTTCAGCCGCATTTACGTTTATGACATCGGGAACGGCACGCATCCACTCCCTGTTCGCGGTGACCGTGCCCTTAAGGATGCCTTCGCCGGCGTTTGTGACCGTAAATCCGCCTCTGATTACGCAGCCCGCGCCCGATGCGACATTCGCGTCCTTAATGAGTATCTTTTTGCGGTCGGTCTTAAGCACGGGATCCGCGGCAAAAGTGACTTTAACGGCTATTTCAGACCTGCCGCCGTTTGACGATACCGCTATCTTTCCGATAAACGTTGCGTCCGTGTTTGCGGGGTTTGTGTTCGCCGGCAGTTTTGAAGCGATAATCCTTGATTTCGTCTCAAATACCGTGTCTGCGGCGAAGTTGAGGGAATTGCCGCCGTCCGCGAAGACCAGCCAGTCGCTGTCGGATCTGAGAGTGCCGGCAAGGGTGTCTTCGCCCGCATTCTCAACCGTTATGACAAATTCGGCATCGGCATCCCGCATCACCTTAGTCTCGATGCTGTCCTTCTTAACCGAGAGAACGGGGGGCTTTATCTTCGGCGGTTCAACTTTTGCGGTTTTCGGTGCCGCGGGTTGCGATGCCGCAGGCTGTGATGCCGCCGGTTTTGACGTTACGGGCGGAGTATTCTGCGGCGGCACTGCGGGCTGTGCCTTCGGCGGCTCCGACTTTACGGGTTGTGACGTTGCCGGTTGGGATAAACCTAAATTGCCGTTGTCAGTGTCGCTGTTTTTGCCGTTGTTATTGACGTTGGTTTTGTCTTTGCCGTTGCCCTTGTTATCGCCGCCTGTTTTCGCTTCGGCGGCAGGTTTTGAAACCGCGGTCGCATTCCCGGTCGTCGCATTCGCCGTCACATTATCGGTTGCGGCACTGACCTTTGCCGCATCGCTGCCCGTATTCGTTTTTGACGGCGGAAAAGGATCTTTCATACCCGGATTTGCCGCCATAACGGCACACCACGGGCATTTCTTCAGGCTTCCCGAATAGCAGTGGTTACCGTTGCGCTCGCACCTCTTGATATTCGCAATCTCGTTTTTAAGCGCCGCCGCCCACTCCGATGCCGTCGGGCGTTTTTCCTTCTCGGCATGTCCCGTGACAAAACAGCGGTGGAAGAGTATTCGCAGTTCCGGGGAGATCATCGCATACGGCGGTGCGTTCTTCGGCGGCTTTACGTCCGCAAACGTCCCCTCATACGCAAATTTGCCCTGTTTTATCTTCGCCTCTATAGTCGGCAGTTTCTCGACTCCCGCACCCCGCGCCTGATAGGGGTGAAAGCCGTTCATCAGGAACTTGAAAATAAGAACGCCGAGCGCAAACAGGTCGGAATAATACCTGTCGATATTGTCCGTCCTGAAATTGACTCCCATGAGTTCGGGCGGCAGGAAGTCGCCGGTCGCAACCTTGGTGTAATAGGTCTTTTTCGTCGCGGCATCGGTAATCTGGAACGAATCACAGTCGATGAAGGAGACTGCCGCCGTCCTTGCGACAAGGATGTTGGACGCGCTCATATCGCCGATTCTGTGCCCTTTCAGGTGGATTGCGCTCACAACCGAGGCTATGTTGAACGCCGCCGTAAGCAGATACAGCCACGAGAAGCTGCCGCCGAGATACTTAATCCTGTCATCGGGGTCATAGTAGCGGTGAGCCTCGCGAAACATCGAGGTGTCAATCAGCGGCATCGTAAAGCCGAGGAAGTGCGCATCCGGCATGTTTGAGTCGTAAAGCGCCGAAATCGCCCACGAAATCAGACTTGAACGGGAACTGTCCCCGTCGCCGGTGAGGTTTTCGCCAGGCGGGTTGTTTATCATCGCCGTTACCTTATTGCGGAGTTCGGCGTTGATCTTTTCCTTATAGTATATCTTTGCGCAGATGCCCTTACTGTATTTCACGGCATAAACCATGCCCTCCCCGCCCTTTTTAATGGGACCCGTGAGGGTAATGCGCTGACCGCCGCATTCAAGACCGCATCCCGTATGCGGCGTTCGTGAATATACTGTTATCTCCGGCATCTTTCCGATATTCTTCCGTTATATTTGCCTGTCCGTTTTACTCCGAATTGTCGGGTTCCGTTTCACTTTTTATCCGCAGATATCTGCGGGCGTCGTCCCCGAAACAGATCACGGCAAGTGTCTTGTCGTCGTCGGATACGCTGCACATCTTTTCGGATGAGAGAAGCTGTGCGATATCTGCGTTTTCCGCAACCCCGACTCCGACTCCGTTTCCACCCACGACTCCGTCTCCGACTTCAACTCCGACTCCCGATTCAACATCAACTCCCTTTCCCGCTTCCGCCCCGGCATATGATTCGAAATAACGGAACAGCGGTGCGAAAAACCCTTCAAAAGCCTCAATATCGCCGTCTTTCTTGACCGTGACCGCACCTATGCAGCCGTCGGTGAAGACAGCGGCGCTGACAAGACCTTCCGGAGCGGTGATACCTGCGGCGACGTTCATCCGCGATCTCCAGTCTGGCGCCGTTATCGGAGTAACTTCGTTTATGTATTCGGAATCGACGGGCTTTACGACAACACCTGTTCTGCCGTCGGAAAAACAGCCCACTATGGCGCCGTCGCCGACCTGAGCGGCGGCGGTCTTCCCTTTGAAGTAATAGAGCAGGGCAAGGGTGCAGGCGAGATCTTTTTTTCTGACGCCGTTTGCCGCATCCTCCGCGTATTTCTCGATGGCGTCCGCCGCCGCGGAAATTGCGTCGGTTAGGACGGTCTCATCGGGCGTTATCTCCGCAAGCGTAAGCCCGTCCTCGAAATCCGTCGTAAGATAACGTTTTATTTCGGCGACGGCGGCGTGAACCGCGATATCCGCCCCAATATCCGAGTGAGAGGCACTGCCCAGTCCGTCGGCGACCGCGATAACCGCGGCATTGGCGTTGCCGCACTCGAAGACCTCATAACAGCACCTGTCCTGACAGGGTTTTCCCGACTTTATATGGGACTGCCCGCGTACGGATGCGCAGTAAACAGATATCGGTGATCCTTTCATTGCTCTTACATTTTTTCTTATTTTGAAGAATAAAAAACCATAATATCCGAGTTATGTCCCGTGATGTCGCGGCTCAAAAAAGAGAATTGTGAAAAAGAGAATTGTGAAAATGAGATTTGTGAAAATCAAAAAAATGAAAATTCGGGTGTGGCGGAAGAACGCCGTTTAAATCGATGGAATCTCGCCCCAGCCCATAAGTCCGAAGGGGTCTTCAAGCACGACAACTTCTCCCGGGGTTGACGCCGAAACTTTCGCCTGACTCCTTGAAAGCCAGAGGAACATCTCATTGAAGTGATTCTCTTTCAACTTAATCGGAGCCCTGTGCGTCGGCGAAATCTTTGCCAGCGTTGCCATGTCAGCTTCGTCGACACCGACTGCAAAG
>JAFZMT010000087.1 GCA_017553245.1 Methanomicrobium sp. | reverse complement strand
GCCGATTTTACATCGGTTCGGTTTCGGTTTGATATCGGTTCCGTTCCGTTTCTTCCCGTTCAGTCCCCGTTGAGTCTTGCTCTTGCCGCGTCCAGAATCATCTTTGCTTCGGTCTTTGCGGCTGTCTCGCGGATCTTGGGAACCGCATCGATGTTAGCCGAGACGCTTGTTATGCCGTTCTCGATGAGCCACTTGACCATCTCGGGGTCGGAGCCTGCCTGACCGCAGATGGAACATTCGACACCCGCTTTACGGCAGCGGTCGATTGCGAACCTGATGAGTTTTAAGACCGCGGGGTGCTTGGGCATGTACATGTCGGCAACGTTCTGGTTGTTTCTGTCGATTGCCAGCGTGTACTGAATCAGGTCGTTCGTGCCGAATGAGGCGAACTTGATGCCCGCCGCTATGAAATCTTCTACCAGTATGACGCTGCTTGGGATCTCAAGCATTACGCCCAGAGTCCTGTTCTCGACATCGACTCCGAACTCAGCCATGAGCTGTTTTGCGGCGATGAACTCCTTTGGGTGTCCCACGAGCGGGAACATGACGCCTAAGTTGTCGTAGCCCTCAGCCCAGAGCCTCTTGAAGACCTCGACCTGAAGTCTGAACTGGTCGCGTGACTGAAGGTCGCGGCGGATACCTCTCCAGCCGAGCATCGGGTTGTGCTCCATCGGCTCGTTCTCGCCGCCCTTCATGTTTCTGAACTCGTCCGTGGGTGCGTCAAGTGTCCTTACCCAGACGGGCTTGCCGTTGAACTCGTCCATGACGGTCTTGATTCCTTTGTAGACCTCATCGACGAACTCGTTCTCTTTTTTGTTCACGATATACCAGTTCGGCGTCTTTCCGAGACCCAGGATAAGATGCTCGACCCTGAGGAGTCCCACGCCGTCGGCGCCGGTTGCCGCCGCACGCTTTGCCGCCTCGGGGAGGGATACATTGACCTTGATGCTTGTCGCCGTTATTATCTTTGCCGGAGCCGCGGGACCTGCGCAGACCGCTCCGCCTGCCGCCGCCTGTGCACTGCCCTGACCTACGGCACCGTCGAATACAAGACCTTTCTCGCCGTCGACGGTGACAATCTGTCCGTCCTTTAAGATGCGGGTTGCCTCCTTTGTTCCTACCGCGGCGGGTGTTCCGAGTTCGCGGCTTACGATTGCGGCGTGACAGGTCATTCCGCCCTCATCCGTGATGATTGCGACCGACTTTCTCATGGCGGGGACCATGTCGGGGTTGGTCATCTTCGCGACTATGATGTCGCCTTCCTTTACCTTTGCGAGATCCTTGATTGACGAGATGATTACGACCGCACCGGAGGCGACTCCCGGGGATGCTCCCTGACCTTCGAGGAGGATCCTGCCGCTGACCGCCGGCTGCGACTTCTTTGCGGTCTTGAGATCCCTCTGGATTGTCGTGATCGGGCGCGACTGGAGGATGAATATTTTGCCGTCGACTATACCCCATTCCATGTCCTGCGGGCATTCGTAGTGCTCCTCGGCAACCTTTGCGAACTTTGCGAGTTTAGTTATCTCGTCGTCGGAGAGAACAACGGCATCCTGACGCTTTTTGTCGACGGGGACTTCTTTCGTTCCGTTGTTGCCGTCGGGGAGAATTTCGGTCTTCTTGTTTGCTATGTATCTGTCGATTACGCGCTTTCCTTTCTGGTCGTAGACGTAGTTGTCGGGTGAAACCGTGCCCGAGACGACAGCCTCTCCGAGTCCCCACGAACCCTCGATGATGGTTGTCTTTTCGCCCGTAATCGGGTGGGAGGAGAACATGACGCCCGCCTTCTGCGAGTAGACGAGCTGCTGGACGACGACGGCGATATCGACGTTTCTGTCATCAAATCCCTGTTTTGCGCGGTAGTAGATTGCTCTTGCGCCGTAGAGCGATGCCCAGCATTTCTGGACGGCTTCGAGGAGGTCTTTCTTACCCTTTATGTTGAGGTAGGTCTCCTGCTGTCCCGCAAAACTCGCGTCGGGGAGATCTTCGGCGGTCGCGCTTGACCTTACGGCAACGACGACGTTTTTGCCCATCTTATTGTAAGCCTCATCGATGTTCTTTATGAGGTTTGCGGGCATCTTCGCCTTTAAAACAAGTTTCATGACTTCCTGTGCGGTTGCCTCGAGAAGTTCGGCATTCTCGACGTCGAGGTTCTTCAGTTTCCCGAAGAGAGCGTCTTCCAGTTTGCTCTCGACGAGGAAGCGTCTGAATGCCTGTGCGGTTATGACGAACGCGGTCGGGACGGGAAGTCCGACCGAGGTCATTTCACCGAGTGATGCGCCTTTGCCGCCGACTGACGGGATATCTTCTTTTCTGATCTCTGCTAACCACAGAATATCTGGCATCTTGTTCATTTACTTTAAACCACCTTGGTAAAATTAAGTGTAATATCTATTTTTGACATACTAATTAGTTTTCGTAAGTGCACGTGTGCAAACACTCAATATATAATAATTGCAAATGAATAGTGGGATTTTTAAATGAGTTTTAAAGTCTTAATCAGTGACCCCCTCGCGGAAGAGGGTGTTGAGATTCTTCGCGCCTTTTGCGACGTCGATGTGAAAACGGGTCTCTCCGAGGATGAACTTGTAAAGATTATCGGAGACTACGACGGTCTCTTGGTCCGCAGCGGAACGCAGGTTACGGCTAAAATAATCGAAGCCGCGGACAAACTGAAGTTCATCGGACGTGCGGGTGCGGGCGTGGACAATATCGAGATGGAGCCTGCGACAAAGCGCGGAATTATTGTTGCGAATGCGCCGGCGGGCAATACTCTTGCGGCATGCGAGCACACGGTCGCAATGATGATGTCCCTTGTCAGAAATATCCCGCAGGCAACCGCGTCGGTAAAGAGGGGCGAGTGGAAGCGCTCGCAGTTCATGGGTATCGAGGTCAACGGCAAGACTCTGGGTATCGCCGGATTCGGCAGAATCGGACAGGAACTTTCAAAGCGTGCGAATGCGATGGCAATGAAGGTCATTGCATACGACCCCTACATGAACTACAAGAGAGCCGAGGAGCTCGGCGTCACCGTCGTTACACTCGAAGAGCTCTTTAAGATGTCGGATATCATCACCGTGCACACGCCGCTCATCAAAGAGACGAAGCACATGATAAACAGGGAGACGATTGCGACAATGAAGGACGGCGTCCGCATCATCAACTGTGCCCGCGGCGGTATCATCGACGAGGACGCACTCTATGACGCAATCGTGAGCGGCAAGGTCGCAGGCGCGGCTCTGGACGTTTACGAGGAGGAACCGCCGAAGAACTCCAAGATTATCGAGCTGCCGCAGGTAATCAACACGCCGCACCTCGGAGCATCGACTGTCGAGGCTCAGAAGAATGTCGCGGTCTCGGTTGCCGAGCAGTGTATCGAGGTCTTAAAGGGCGGCAGCGCGGACTTCGTCGTCAACGCACCGATTGTCGCACCCGACATGCAGGAGAGAATCAAGCCCTATGCGGAGATTGCGCAGAAGATGGGCAAGCTCATCTCACAGATTGTCGAGGGCAGAATCCTCTCGGTCGAGATAGAATACGCAGGCAAGGCGGCGGAGTTCGGAAACGGCTCCAAGTACATCACCCGCGTCGTCGTCAAGGGAATCATGGACACGATTCTTCAGACGCCGGCAAATATCGTCAATGCCGAGTTTGCGGCAACCGAGCACTCGATTAAGATTTCG
>JAFZMT010000007.1 GCA_017553245.1 Methanomicrobium sp. | reverse complement strand
GCCGCAAGCGTCTGCATCCTTGCCTCGTCGTCCCTGCGATAGCGTTCGAGATTCTTCTGAATACCCTCGTCCTGCAGGAAGCCCGTATGGGTGTTGCCGGAGATAAACTCGGGGCTTGTCATAATCGCGTGGTGAAGCGGAAGCGTGGTCTGGACACCCAGAATAACATATTCGTAGATGGCTCTCCTCATTCGGTCGATTGCCTCATCGCGATCCATGCCCCACGCACAGAGCTTGGAGATCATGGAGTCGTACATCGGCGGAATCGAATAACCCATGTGGATACCGGAATCCACGCGGATACCCGGACCTCCAGGGCTTCTGTACCTCACAATCTTTCCCGGGTCGGCGACGAAGTTGTTGAGCGGATCCTCGGCATTGATACGGCACTCGATTGCATGACCGTGAGCCGAGATATCCTCCTGCGTAAAGGGGAGTTTTTCGCCGGCGGCAATCCGAATCTGCTGACGGACAAGGTCGATACCCGTAATCATCTCGGTGATCGTGTGCTCGACCTGAAGGCGTGTATTCATCTCCATGAAGTAGTAGTTGCCGTTGGAGTAGAGGAACTCGACCGTTCCCGCATTGTAGTATCCCGAGACCTCCGCAACCTTAAGTGCCGACTTTGACATCCTGTCGCGGAGCTCGTCGGTCATAATCGGGCAGGGCGCCTCCTCGACAAGTTTCTGGTGCCTTCTCTGAATCGAGCATTCCCTGTCGTAGAGGTGAACGCGGTTGCCGAACTTGTCGCAGAGAACCTGAAACTCGATATGGCGCGGCTTTACGAGATACTTCTCGATAAAAACGGTCGGATCGCCGAAAGCCGACTTGGCGATACGCATCGACTTCTCGATAGCCTCCTCAAGTTCGCCCTCCGAGTTGACGACCTGCATACCGATACCGCCGCCGCCCGCCGAAGCCTTGACGATGACGGGGTAGCCTATCTCAGCCGAGATCCTTTTAGCCTCGTCAAGAGTGGTAACGCCGTCGGGGGTGTAGGGAAGGACGGGGACGCCGGCTTTCTCCATCATGTGCTTTGAGCCGAGCTTTGAGCCCATCATCTCGATGGTCTTCCACGACGGACCTATGAAGTTGATGCCGTTATCCTCGCAGAGCTTTGCGAACTCGGCGTTCTCCGCCAGAAAACCGTAACCCGGGTGAATCGCGTCGACATCCGCGTTAAGTGCCGTCTCTATAATCTTCTCCTTGTTGAGATAACTCTTGGACGGGTGGGCTTCGCCTAAGAGATAAGCCGCATCGGCATACTTGACATGAAGTGCGTTGGAGTCGGGCGCGGAGTAGACCGCAACGGTCTCGATACCGAGTTCGCGGCATCCGCGCATTATCCGTATTGCAATCTCACCGCGGTTGGCAATCAGCACTTTATCAAAATACTTCATCAAAACCCCCGTTACTCGATTACAAGCAGAACGTCGCCGGTCTGCACGGTATCGCCGGCATCCACGAATATCTGGGTAACCTTGCCTTCCTTGGTCGACTTGATCGGGTTCTCCATCTTCATTGCCTCGAGGACAACGAGAGTGTCGCCGACCTTGACCTGAGCGCCGATATTGGTCTCGACCTTGAGAACCATTCCCTGCATATTGCTGACAATGCCGCCCTTGATGTCACGCGGTATTTTCTTGGCGCCGATGGAGTTCACGGACTCGACCGTGCTGCCGTCGACGGAGAGGATTCTGACGGCAAAAATCTCGCCGTCGACCTCGACTTCCATGCTGCTCGGGACTTTGTAGGTGTCGTGCGAGACCTCGGCGTGCACCGGCAGCGGTTCGCCTTTCCTTTCGCCTTTGAGGAACGAGGGTGCGATTGCGGGGTAGAGGATATACGTGAGAATGTCCTCTTCTTTATGAACTATGCCCTTTTCGCGTGCCTCGGCACCCATCTTCTCATAGAGCGGTTCCAAAAGGTCGCCGGGTCTTCCGGTGTAGGGTTTGTCGTCGCCTAAGATCTGCTTTATGAGTTCGGGTGAGACGACGCCCGGCGCCGCTCCGTAAAGTCCCCTTAAGTAATCCTTGACTTCCTGGGTGACGTTGGTGTAGCGTCCGCCCATGATGACGTTTAAGACCGCCTGCGTTCCCACAATCTGACTTGTGGGGGTCACGAGCGGCGGATAACCGAGGTCTTTTCTGACGTTGGGTATCTCTTTGTGGACTTCGTCAAGTTTGTCGAGGGCGTTCTGCTCCTTGAGCTGCGAGATGAGGTTTGAGATCATTCCGCCCGGCAGCTGGTAGATAAGGACGTCGCTGTCGATTCTCTCCGAAATCGGCGAGATAAGCCCCTTGTATCTGTCCCTTACGTCGAGACACCTGTTCTTGATGTCGCGGAGCGTGATGAGGCTTATGCCCGTATCCCTGTCGGTTCCGCTGAGGCTTGCGACAATGCTTTCGGTCGCGGGCTGCGAGGTGCCGAAGGCAAACGGCGACATGGCGGTGTCGAGGATATCCACGCCCGCCTCGATTGCCGCCTGATAGCTCATCGGAGATATTCCGCTTGTGGAGTGTGAATGAAGATCAATCGGGATATCTATCTTTTCTTTGATGCCGCTGATGAGGTCGCGGGCGTCGTTTGGCATGATGAGTCCCGCCATGTCCTTGATACAGATTGAATCGCAGCCTTTGGAATAGAGTTCCTCAGCCATTGCAATGAATTTGGCGTTTGAGTGGACGGGGCTTGTTGTATAGCTTATTGTGCCCTGAAGGTGTCCGCCGATGTCTTTGATTGCGTCGAAGGATGTCTGCATGTTTCTTATGTCGTTTAGGGCATCGAAGACGCGGAAGACGTCAACGCCGTTTTTGCCCGCCGCTTCTATGAATTTCCTGACGACGTCGTCGGGGTAGTGCTTGTATCCGACGAGGTTCTGACCGCGTAAGAGCATCTGAATGGGCGTCTTTTTAAGGACGGATTTCAGGTCGCGAAGTCTTTCCCACGGGTCGTCGTTTAAGTATCGGATGCAACTGTCGAATGTCGCACCTCCCCATGCTTCTACTGAAAAGAACCCTGCCTTATCGATCTCTTTGGCAACAGGCAGCATATCCTCAGTCTTTAATCGGGTTGCGATCAAAGACTGATGAGCATCCCTCAGGGTAGTATCTGTTATTTTCACAGGATTTTTCACACTCATATCTGTCTCCAACTGTGAGGCTGAATGCGGATGTCATTATTGTTCCGTTTTGTCAGCCGTAATACCGCGATTATTTGGATCGTTTAT
>JAFZMT010000086.1 GCA_017553245.1 Methanomicrobium sp. | reverse complement strand
GGTAAAGTCTGTTGATCGTGTTGTTGCCGGCGCCTCCGCATCCGACGATTACGATTCTCGGCTGTCCGAGGAAATCGTCGTCGCCGCCGACTATTGTTGCCTTCTTCGATCCTACGTCATATTCGGCGTGCTTTAACGCCTCGTTGATTATTGATTGCATCCAAATAACCTCCTAAACCTAAGTTTGTGATTAGTTCCCGCAGATCTCTTTTCAAATGTGTTAATTTACCCCTATACATCTCAAAGGAGATCTGTTCGCTGTCCCTAATCACTCTGTTTGCGTGTTTTCCGATGAGTTCTCTGACAGAGTATCTCACTGCCTCGGAAACGGTTGGAAATTCTCCTGCCTCCACCAGTTTTTCAAGCATTGCTACCTGCTGTGTCGGCAATCTGATTGTTACTCTTTCCATCATTGAAACCACGTGTCCGACTTAAAGCAGACAATTGTCTGCTTTTTGTCTGACATTTGTTTGCTGTTTGTCAGACATCTGTTTTAGGGACAATCATTACTTTACATTTGTAAGTATTTAAAGATTCTGATGGGTTTCCGGATGCGGTTTCACAATTGTTTTATCTCAAAAAAACAATTATTTTGAAAAAGGAGTGTGTATTGTTCATGAAATCCGGCATGTGGGAGAAGGTTGAGCACGGCGGTCTGCGTCAGCTCGAAAAATCCGCGGGGTCAGAATCCGTCCTCGACTTCAGCGCGAATCTGAACCCTTTTGTGCCGCGGATTGACTGGAAACCCGATATTCACGCACTTTCATCTTACCCCGACGACGCATATCACGCACTCAAAAGCGCGGTGGCGCGTAAGTTTGGGTGCCGCGCCGATGAGGTGACCGTCGGCAACGGCTCCATAGAGGTCATACGCACTTTTTTCAGGGCGGTATTGAATGCGGGCGACCGTGTCCGCACCGGGAGACACACCTTCGGCGAATACGATCTTTCAATCCGGCTTGCGGGCGGAGAGGTCGTTCATGACGGGGGTGTGCAGAGCCGCGTCCGTGTCATATGTAATCCCAATAACCCCACCGGCGAGCTTCTTTCAAAGAGTGAGCTTCTTGAGATCGCGGATGCCGAACTTCACGGCGGCGGCATGCTCTTTCTCGATGAGGCATTCAATGAACTTGCCGCGGGCGCGGAGTCCCTCATCGGATGCGGGCGGTCGGATGTCTTCGTCAGCCGCTCTTTTACAAAGTCCTTTGCCGTTCCCGGGCTTCGAATCGGTTTCGGATTCGGCGATGCCGGACTGATTGAGAGGATGGAGGTCATTCGTCCGCCGTGGACGCTGAACACCTTCGCCGAGAGCTTTGCCTTTGAGGCGCTGAAACATCTCGATGAACTTGAGGAGTCGCGGCGGCTTATTGCGGCTGAAAGGGAGTGGCTCTATCGGGAGTTTGACGCTATGGGCATCGAGTATCTGCCGTCAAGCGCAAACTTCATACTCCTTAATCTCGGCAGAAAGGGGCTGGATTCGGGTGAATTCACAAGGAGGATGCTTGCCGAAGGCATCTTTATCCGCGACTGTGCCTCCTTCGGATTGCCGCGGTCCGTGAGGGTTGCGGTGAGAACCCGCGGCGAGAACGAGAGACTTGCGGAGGCATTGAAGAAGTGCTGGCACTGATTATGGCGGGCGGGCTTGGGACCCGCATGAACCGCGGCGAAAAACCGCTTATCACGGTCTGCGGACGTCCGATGATCGACTATGTCCGCTCCGCTTTTATTGACGCGGGTCTTGAGGTCCTTGCCGTCGTTACCCCCAAGGTGCCGATGACCAAGAACTGGTGCCGTGCCCACGGAATAGACTTTTTTCAGGCGCAGGGAATCGGCTATATCGAGGATCTGAACGAATGCGTAACCGAAATCGGCGAGGACATGCCGATGTTCACATGCGTCGCCGACCTTCCGGGTGTTACTCCCGCGATTATCGGAGAAGTCCTTGACAGGTGGTCGGATTCGGGCATGAACGCCTGCTCGGTCTGGGTGCCTAAGGCACTCTTCCTTGAGAACAGCATAAAATGTCAGTATTCCGAGGTTATCGACGGCGTTGAAGCCTGTCCGTCGGGGCTGAACATCTTTGACGGCAGCAACCCCTCGGCGCCGCAGGACGAGCTTAAACTGCTTTTGAATGAACCCGCACTTACCTTTAACGTGAACACGCCCGAAGAACTCATTGCCGCCGAAGAGTTCTTCGGAAAACGAATCTGACAGAGAAAACGAATCTGACAGAGAAAGAGAATCTGACTGAGAAAAGAGATTATTGGGAATATTCAGTTTTAAGGTCTGTATTTATTCGGATTTCTCATCCGTATCCTTTTTGCCGCGCTTTGTTCCGTTTGCCGCCCTGTTTGCCGCATATATCTCGGTTGCGGCAAGGCAGACGATTACGGTTGCGCCGCCGATTATGAACCCCGCTATTATGTAAGCAGGTGAGTTATCCCTTGCCGGCTCACCCGTATGCATTGCGGCGCCGACCGCGATCTGCTGCTTCACGTCAGCGTTGCTCACGGTTACGTAATATCTCTCCGAATCGTTGTTTCCGCCGATTCCGCCGGCATGGGTATCATAGGGATCATATTCGTGAGGATCGTAGCCGTGCGGATCATAACCTTGCTGATCATTTCCGTGTCCGTCGTCGGACTGCACGGGCACGCCCTGATCGTCACCCGTCTTATTGCTCATGATATAGACTTTCCCGTGCTGCGGGTTATCGGGATTATAGGGATCGTACGGATTGTCATACGGACTGCCCGGGGTTGAATAGACCGTCATATAGACGGCGTCGGCGCTCTCGGGCATCGGCGTGCCCTTGTAAAACGGCATCCCCGCAAAGAGCGTGCTTGCGCCGACCGTCATGATGAGCGCCGCAAACAGGAATATTCCGAAGACCGAGGCGTATTTCAGCAGAATCTGGCGTATATCCTTTACCCCGGGAGATACGATTACGACCTGACCGGAGGCGGCATAGACCTTGACCTCGCGCCCCTTCTCGCTGTATTTTATCTTCTTGACCTCGATAAGCCCCGCATCCAGCAGATTTTCGACGTGATACTTCGTCGACGTCATCGGCTGATTGAGTTTCTCGGAGATCTCGGTAAGGGTCATATCCGAAGATTTGAGCATGGAAATAATGTCGTTCGCCGTCCGATTGGCAAGAGCTTTCCCGATCTTCTGCGCCCTGTCATCGCCGGGTTCCAGTATAACTACGTCTTCGGTCATGTCAGCTTAAAAAAATATGAGTTTTGAAATTTTTTTGAAAGTGTTTGAAATTATGTTTGTATAATGGAATGTATCTTATTTAAATGTATTATATGAACTTGGAGATGAGTTCCTTACCCGCATTGAGGGCATTGGCTATCTGAGTCCTGTCCGAGCCCACACCCTGTGCAAGTCCCGGTTTTCCGCCGCCTTTGCCGCCGAGGATGTTGCAGACCGTCTTTACTATCTCGCCCGCATTGACATCCTTGTGTCCCGATGCGCAGACAACGTGGATACTGTCGCTTCCCGCGCTTCCGCCGACGACAAGACCGATACCGCCGTCTTTGGCAAAGCCGGTCGCAATCGCCACAAGCTCTTTGGGTGAGGCATTGACCTCGTGAACCGCGACGACGACGCCGTTAATCTTCTCGCCTTCAAGCGATTTCATCTTCAAGTCGACAAGTTCGGACTGCATATTCTCTATGCTCTTCTTCTGCTCCTTCCATTCCGTAAAGAATCTGTCGACCGATGACGGAAGGTTCTCGCGCTGGACACTGAGAGTCCCGGCGGATTTGTCGAGGATAGCCTCGGTCTTCTGCATGTATCTGACTGCAGCCAGTCCCGCGGCAAACTCGACTCTTTCGATACCGTCCTGAACGTGTTCGACGCGGATAATCTTGAGCGAGCCTATCTCGCCCGTGCTGCGGCAGTAAGTACCTGCGCATGCCTGGACATCTCCGGCAACCTTGACGATGCGGATTGACTTGCCCGGCGGAACTCCGCCCTGATAGAGATCAAAGCCGTATTTCTGCTCGGCTTTTGTCCTGTCCTCCCATTCCGTGGAGACGGGGGCATTTGAGAGGATGATATTGTTTGCGCAGAGCTCAATCTTATTGAGTTCGTCCTGCGTGATGTGCCTGAAGTGGCGCAGGTCGATACG
>JAFZMT010000085.1 GCA_017553245.1 Methanomicrobium sp. | reverse complement strand
GGCGCCGGAGGGCACGGATACCTATGCGCTCTACCACGGCAATATCTCGATTACGCCGCTTACGCTTGATATGACGTCGTATAAGTCGATTGCGGGCGTAAAGGATTTGATAAAATAAGTCGGGTTTACGGATAGGGGTTTGCGGAAGAACCCGAAAAATGGATTTGCATTGAATCGGATATCGGATTTGATATCGGATTGGATATCGGATGGATATTGAATTAAACCGAATATTGAATATTTTTTTATTGATTTTTTGAATTTGGAATTATGAATTTTGATGTATTGAATATCTGAATTTTGATTGCGGCGTTTCCGATTTTCACAGAGCGGGTTCTATTCTGGCGATTGCATCGGTCATTGCCGCCTTTGCACGTTCCTCGGTCTCGGATTCGGCGGCTTTGACCAGCGCCATGTAAGCCGTTCTGCCGCCTATGTT
Organism: Methanomicrobium sp.; assembly: GCA_017553245.1. GTDB lineage: Archaea > Halobacteriota > Methanomicrobia > Methanomicrobiales > Methanomicrobiaceae > Methanomicrobium. The sequence goes on along the minus strand of JAFZMT010000085.1, from coordinate 11,862 downwards.
GCCCAGCGATACCGCGGATATGCGCCTTACATACTCGTTTTCGTCGGAGAGCATTCGGATTAGCGAAAGGGCAAGTTCCTTCTTCTTGAAGTATCCGAGGCTTTTTGCCGCCATGTAGCGGACATGGTCTTTTTCGTCGGTCAGGAGTTTTGTGAGGTGGATGATTGCGGTCTCGTCACCTATGAGTCCCAGGACTTCGGCGGCGCGATAGCGGATTACCCACTCCTTTGAGTCGAGGAGGGTTATCATCGGAAATACGGCTTTTCTGCCGCATTTTGAGAGCGCTATCGCCGCTTCGTTCCTGACCGATTTATCCGCGTCGCTCAGCTGCGCTATATATTCATTGATCTGACTGTCGGTACACATGATATACAATCTGTCATAGCCTTTTAATAGTGTATGTATCGTGATAAACGCGGTTAATGTCCCGCATTTAATCAGTCGAAAAAAACGAATTTATTCGATTTGCTCCACTTCGGCTTCGCGGATGAGCCTTTCCTCGATGTCTTTGAGGAGGGCGTCAACACGTCCGCGGTCGGTGTTTGCGGCTTCGTATCCGCTGATAAGGGTGAGGCGAACGTTATTCTGACTGTCCTTATATGTCGAGGCTATTACCGAGATTCCCGGGGCATGGGAGATTACCGGCATGAAGAGGGCGTCGACAAGTCTGAGTTCTCCGCGGGGTTCGCGTGATTCGCCTGTGCCGCCGCATTCGCACGGATTTCCGCCCGAACTGCCGACCGAAACGCCGCCTGCGGGGACGGTGTCGTAAACGCGGGTGTCGAGTATGCCGATATTCGAGAATACGGGGTTGCTCGTGCTTTTCGATAGCCCTTCGTCAAATGAGGTATTATAGAGATCGCGGACTGCCTTAAGTCCCGTTTCGCGGATTTGCTCAACGGCGCTGAGGAAACCCAGACCCATGACGCCGTTCTTGATACCGTTCATCCTCGCCGTTATCTCGGGGAGAATGGCTTTTACGGGGGTGTTTTCGTCGCAGACGGCGGTGACGTCGAAGGCTATCGCGAGGTTCATGGGGTTATCGGTGTCGCGCCCGTAGTATCTTCTCAGATCGCCGGCGGTGAGCACACTCTTGGGCGATTCTTTGTCGGAAGTGCATTTGCAGGACTTAAGAAGGGATATCAGATACGAGCAGATGATGAGGTCGTTGATTGTGGCGCCGTTGCGTTTGCCGAACGCCTTTATCTTCGCGAAATTTTCTGGAGAGATTGTGCGGACCGAAAAACGCCCTCCGCCGCGGGGGTATTCCTTTGTGTAGTCGAATGCTTTATCGCGGTTTACGTCGCCGCGGACAAACGACCAGTTCGGCTTGAAGTCCAGAACCGCGGTTTTCATGGCTTCTTCGCGCTCTTCTTTCGAGAAGCGTTCGATGAGGGATTTTGTGTCCCGCGGATACAAACCGCGATATTTCGGGACGTAATCGGGGTCTTTTGCGAGCCGGATATAGGTGTCCATCACGGCGGATCCCATGGAGATAATGCCGTGTGCGTCCGCAAATCCGTGATGCCCGACAAATACAAGGATATCGCCGCGTGACTCCGCGCCATTTTGCGGGCTTGCGGCATTCCCGGTATTTACGACATTTACCGCGTTTTCTTCGTTACCTGCGTCCGCGTCATCATACCTGTATAAATCAAGCCTCAGCTGCGGGGCGCTCCTGACATCAAGGGGCTTGGGAGGGTTCTCAAAGATATCAGACAGACCGTTACGGTAGCTTTGAACCGTAAAATACGGCTTGAACGAGGATTGGGGCATCCTCTCCCAGAAGGCATCGTCTTCGGTCTCGGCATAGCGGGAGGAGAGGTAAGGATCGGCGTTAATTGTCAGATGAACGGCTTTCTTGAGGAGTTTTTCATCGAGTCTGCCGTCAAAACGGAGCATGTAAAACATGGTGGGTTCGTATATTTTCTCGAACCAGACATTGACGCTGTCAAATAAAGGGGCGCTGACCTTCGCGATTTCATCATTATCGGGCGTCATGCTTTCTATCTTTGTGTTCTCCGATATTATAGATGATGTTATGAACGGCGAATATGATGCAAAACGCGTAAAGTTGTGATAAAAGTCGTGATACAGGTCGCGGGCGCAATTTAACGGGCGATATGGGTTATCTTACATATTACCTCTTACATCCCCCTGCGGCGAGGTGACGGCGGGGCAGAGCAGGATGCGGGTGGGCATTCCGCAGAACGATACGGCGGCAACCGCACCGAATACGCCTTTTTTGCCGCGGACGAAGAGCTTTTCCTTTTGCGTTACGTCCGCAAGTTCGCCGTCGGTGATGAGGCGTTTTCGCGCCGAAAATCCGAAATCGCGGAGCTGCTCCGAGATTACGAAACCTTCTTTGACGGCGATGCCCCAGTTGTCGGAGAGGGATTCGTCCTCGACGAATCTGGCGGCAAGCTCCTTTACTTCGTCCGCAACTTCGGGGAGGACGGCAAGCTCGATGAAACTGCACGAATTTCCGGCAGTGCACTCCAGCGCGGGATTTAACATGACGACGCGGTGCGATATCGGGATAACGCCGTTCATCTTCCCCAGATACTGAAGGAGTCCGAGAGCGAGCGCGAATGTGGCGCCGCCGTCCTTCGAGTCGGTATCGTCGATGCCGATGACGAGGTGCTTCATCGCCCGCGTCAGAATCTCGCCCGTGACGATTCCGCGGGAATCCGAGCCGCAGATTCTTATTTCGCCGACACCTTCGGCGGTCTTCATCATCTCGGTCAGCGAATAGGCGGGTCCTCCGAAGCAGCGGATCTGCTGGACGATCATGTCGCCTTCGCGTCTTACGGCGGAGATACCCACGGCAGATAGCGGGAATGAACCGATTTCAACGGCATCGGGCTTATTTTTGCCGATTTTGTCGCCGCTGCCGTCACCGCCGCCGTTGCTCAAAGTCGCATACTCTATAAGAAACATGCCTTCGCGATGCTCGCCGAAGACAGCCCCCTTTGCCAGGGAATGGTGATAGGTGCAGAAAGCCGCACAGCCCGCACTGCGGCACTCGTGGTAGATTGCAACGCGGTCGGCGTCGACGGTCGTAAAGATTCTCTTGCATGAACTCTGAAGCATTACGCTCCTTGCCATGTATTTCGCAGGTGTTCTGCCGCGTTTTTCTTCCTTTAAGAGGACGCACTTTTCGTCCATGAGGCGGTTGATCCAGTCCTGGATTGTGCTGCGCGGAATGTTCTTCACGCACTCGATGTCGTGAACAGTAAAAAAGCCGTTTTTGAGGGTGCATTCCCTCATTAAATCGAGAAGTTCGCGCCGCTTTTCAATTACGCCTGCCATAATAATCCCGTATGTAGAGCAGGTCGGAGATTATCGCGCTCGCGGTCTCGGAAGACCCCGCACCCTTTCCGATTAAGGTCACGTCCCCCGCCAGATCCGTCCTTGCGGTAACGGCGTTGAGGGTGTCCTTTACGACGAGGATATGGTTCTTGGAGAGGATTCTGGGCGCAACGCTGAGAGTTTCGCGCTCGGCATCTATCTCGCCTATGAGACGGATTGTCTTGCCGTCCTCAAGCGCAAGACCGATGGCATCCGAGGACATGTTGTCGATTCCCGTTATCTCCACGTCGTCGAGCTTTTTGTCGAAACCGAGGACGGTGTTTGCAAGGATTACGAGCTTTATCGCGGCGTCGATACCTTTTATGTCGTATGTGGGGTCGCTCTCGGCATAACCGAGTTCGCGGGCTTCGAGGAGAGCCTGCTGGTATGTGAGTTTTTCATCCGACATCCTTGTGAGGATGTAGTTGCAGGTGCCGTTGAACACGCCGTAGATCTTCTTTATTTTGTTCCCCGCAAGTCCGTGCTGGAGGGCGTGGATTATCGGGATTGCGCCGCAGACCGTCGCTTCGTATTTGAGGAGGCAGCCGTTGTCCTCCGCCATCTTCTGCAATGACCTGAATTCGAGGGCGATGGGACCTTTGTTTGAGGTTACGACGCTCTTTCCCCGCGAGAGTGCCGCTCTTATGTAGTCGAGGGCGGGCTGACCGGTGATTGCGTTGGTCGGCGTCACCTCGACAAGGACGTCGTATTCGGCGGTCTCGATTATCGTCTGCGGCGTTATTGTGCTTTCGCCGCACATGCCGGTCTTCTTCTTCGCGCGAAGGACTTTTGCGACGTTAAGCCCTTTGTTGTCGATGATTCCGCTTTTGGAGTCGGCGATGGCGGTTATGATGATGCCGAGGTTTTTGTCGGCGATTATCTTTGCAAGTCCTTTTCCGACCGAGCCGAAGCCGAGGATGGCTATCTTCAGTCTGTCCATGTTATGTCCCCCTCGCCGTTGGGACTGCTTTCCCCTCCCAAAGGCTCAACGATGAGCAGATTTTTCTCTTTGGCAATCTCGCGGAGCTTTGTCATGGCTTCGGTTATGCCCTGTATGCTGTCGGATTTGAGTATCATCTTTGCGGATGTCGGTTCGTTGATTGCCGGCATTATCATGGAGAGTTCGCCTACTTCCGCGCATCCGGTGGCGTCTATCTGTTCCACGGTGTCGCTCATGTCGGTGTGGATGAGGTGACCGATGAGGATGACGGATTTTCTGACCAGATAGCGCTCTTCATCGATTCTGACTATGGATACGTCGCTTTTTCTGAGTTCTTCCTTGAGCTGTTCGAGTTTTTGTCTTTGTATGTCTAAAGTAATCTCTACGTCGAGCGTCCCCGAGGTGGAGAGGGGGTCTCTCTCGTGTATGACCGATCTGATGTTTCCGCCGAGATCAGAGATCGGTTTGAGGGCTTTGACAAGCTGCCCGGGAGAGTCCGTTACTTCAAGTTTCATTGATATCTGCATACCAATCAGTACCTTTCTATGAGTTTTATTCCTAAGCTGATAATCTTTCTATATTGGTATTATGTTTATAAATAATCCTTGATTAACGCTGTGAATCATCACGGCGCCGCGGTCCGGGGACGGTTCAGAGGTTTTTGAGTTTGCTGTCGACCTTGGCAAAGAAGTTCTTGCCGAGGTTGACGAAGAGTGCGGGCTCGGAGGACTTTTCGAAGGAGATTTCGCTGCCGTTTGAGAGTTCGGTTATGTGCTGACCGTCAAGGACGAGGTCGGCGGGGTTGGGGCTGTCGAATTCGACTATGAGGTTTCTGCGGCTGCTGACCACGTGCGGGCGCGACGAGAGGTAGTAGGGCGCCAGCGGGATTATGAGGAAGTTGTCGGTCCACGGGTCGACTATGGGTCCGCCCGCGCTCATGGCATAGCCTGTGGAGCCGGTCGGCGTGCTGACGATTATTCCGTCGGCTCTGAATCTTTCGGCGGGGACGCCGTCGATGTTGATTATGAAGTGGAGGATTTTTGCGGGGCGCGATGTGGCGATTACGGCTTCGTTTAAGGCGTCGCCTGCATATTCGCCGTCCACGAGGACGTGAAGGCGCATGCGTTCTTCGATTACGTATCTGCCTTCTTCTATCAGTTCGATGTGGCTTTTTGCCTCATCGGGGTCAAGTTCGGTCAGGAATCCGACATGCCCGCGGTTTATGCCGACTATGGGTATCTGTTTCTTAAGCTGCCTTACTGTGCGAAGGACGGTGCCGTCGCCGCCGATTACCACGGCGATGTCGGCGGACAGTCCCGATATGTCGGAGATTGTGCCGTTTGTTATCCCCGCGGCGTTTGCCGTGTTCTTTTCGATGACGGTTTCATGCCCGCGCCCGTTTAAGTATTCGTATACGTTTTTTGCAAGCGATATTGCCTCGTCATTGTCGGGACGCGCCACGATTGCGAATTTCATTTTATCCACCCCAATTTCCTTATGTGTTATTTAATGTCTTTTTTAATGTGTTTTTCCCCGTTATCCCGGACTTTATCTCAGATTTATCATAGATTTTATCTCAGATACTCGATTGCCTTGTTATGGATTCTGCCGTTTGTGGCGATGAGGCACTGACCGCGGCTGACGTCGTCGGTGAAATGGACGGGGTGTCCTTCGCGGTCCGTGACTCTGCCGCCGGCTTCGGTGCAGAAGAGGATTCCCGCCGCGGCATCGGTCACGCGCAGGGTGTTTCTCAGGTCAATGAAGCCGTCGAGCCTGCCGCAGCCTACGTAGCAGAGTTCGAGTGCGGATGCGCCGTAGAGTCTCCAGCGGCGGATTTTCGTGCCGATTTTGAGAATGGTCTCGGGGTCGAACTTTTTGCAGTAGACGCTGATTGTGCTTTTGTCGAGGAAGTTCGTCGACGATACGGTGACTTTTTTGCCGTCGCAGAACGCGCCTTTTCCCAGTTCGGCGTAGAAGGTTTCGCCGTGCGCGAGGTCGCGGACATACGCCTTTGTCGTGACCCCCGATTCGGCGTATGCGACCGAGAGTGCGTAGAAGGGGTTGCCGGTGACGGCGTTGTGCGTGCCGTCGACGGGGTCGAGGTAGATGGTTCCTTTCTCTCCGCCCATGCCGATATGCCCTATCTCTTCGCTTATGAGATCTTTGCAGGGGCAGTCGCGCCGGAAGCATTCTATGACTATCTCCTCGGCAATCTGGTCGATTGCTTCGGTGGGTGTCCCGTCCGCGCCCATCTTGACGACGTCCCCGCCTTCTTTTGTCCCGATAAGCGGCGATATCGCCGCCGTTACCTTCTCAGCCGCAGCTTCACAGCACTCTAAAAACTCCATTTCCTACTCCGGTTATTCAATCATTATTCGCTTAGTTTATTTAAGTTAATAGTAATATAATATTAGAGTTTGATCAATCATGAAAGAACAGACTGAAATTGGAAAGCTAAAGGAAGGACGATATGTTGTCGTCGATGATGAGCCGTGTAAGATTTTGAGCATCGCAATCTCAAAACCGGGTAAGCACGGTGCGGCAAAGTCGCGTATGGATGTTGTGGGTATCTTTGACGGCGTTAAGCGCTCAATCGTTCAGCCGGTTACGGCAAAGACCTATATTCCTGTCGTGGAACGCTGTATTGCTCAGGTTATCTCGATTGCGGGCACGAGCGTGCAGCTTATGGACGCTAAGACCTTCGATATGTTTGAGCTTCAGGTGAGCGAGGATGTCGCGGCAAAGCTCGTCGCGGGAACCGAGGTTCCCTACATTGCTTCGCTTAACAAGAAGAAGCTTGACATTGATGAGTAAATTCGTTAAAAAGGACAGCAGTCTTTTATGTGTTGATGCGTTGATGAGATGCTTCGTTTGAGGCGTTTCAGATACTATATCAATAATTTTTTTACTTTCGGCGTTTTTCAGAGTTATTTTGGTATTTTTAGGTATTTTCGGGCATCGGTCGCGTTGTATTCGGTTTTTGCGCTGGTTTTTGATTTGGTTTTGGACCTGCCAGCTGTCCCGCGGGGGCTTATTGCGCGGGGCTTGCGTTGTTTCAGAGGGGTTTGGCTCGCGCCATTGTATTTATTTTGGCTTCGGTTATTCGAGGTTGAGGATGCCTGCAAGTTCGCCGAAGTTTTCTATGGTGTAGTCGGGGATTACGTCTTTTGCGGGGATTTTCATCCAGTCGCCGTATTTTGCGTAGACGCTTGTCATGCCGAGTTTGTTGGCGGGTTCAATTTCGCGGCGCAGGCTGTCGCCGACGACCATGGTTTCCATGATTTCGGCGCCGAGTTTTTCAAGCGCACAGAGGAAGGTGGGGGGTTCGGGTTTTCGTGCGCCGGAGATGTCGGGTGAGACCGCGCAGTCGAAGTATTTCGAGAGTCCGGTTTTGTCGAGGCGCTTTTTTGTCTGCGAGCTTTCGGCGTCGGTGATGATTGCCGTTTTGATACCTGCGGCGCGAATCTTTTCGAGGGTGGGGACGACGTTGTCGTAGAGAACGAGGGAGTTGAGTTTTACGCTTTCGTAGATGCAGACGGCGGTTTCGTAGTCGGCTTCGTTGTATATGCCGTTGTCCTTCATGAATTTCTCGATGTTGGCGTGGCTTTCGTAGCCGAGACCGCTGTTTAAGAAGTAGCGCATCAGGTCCCAGTCGGTTCCTTTGCCCAAAAATTCGCATATTTTTCCGCACGAGATTATTTTTGCGGCGGCAAAGTCGAAGAGGGTGTTGTCCATGTCGAAGAGTATGGCTTTTATCTCCGTTTTTGCCGGTGTGCAGGTATTCATGATAGTTTCTTGTCCGTTACCATAGATAAATGCGGCGAATTTTGTCGGGTTATTTTATACACCCGGGATATTTCGCTTTTGTGAACGCAAGCGGATTGCTATTGGGTTGTGATTGTATTTCGGTCGGATACGCACCGCTGGCGGGGCGCGGGGCACGGTAAACGGGATGAGAAGATATGTTATGCGGCAATATGCGCTTAAATGCGGAAAATACGGGAGATACGGATAATACGGAAATATGTAATAACGAAAAATGCGGAAAAACAAAAAACAGGGGGAATTTGTCCCCGATTATGCCGTCGACGGGACCCGAACCCGCGACCTCCAGATATCTCAGATATCAAAGCGCCCCGAAATGTGCTCAAAAACCCTATGAGTCTGGCGCCCTAACCAACTAGGCCACGACGGCACTGTTATTTTTGCCGTTGGTTTGGTGCACACAAAGTGCATATTTAAAACGACGGTTAATCTATTAAAGATTATGATATTTACCTGCGGCGTTACGTCGTGACGGTGGGGGCACCTTCAGTGACGGCGTTTGTCGGGCCATATCTTCTGACGGCTTTTGGTCGGTCTGGTCCTTTTTGCGCCGCCATAGCTTTTGGAGTAGGGTTTTGAGGGTCTGCCCGCGGGGCGCGATCCGCCTTTTACCGCTTTTCCCCGTCCCGACTGTCCTGCCGTTTTTGCCGTACTTCCCGTTCTTCCCGCGCCGTTGCCCGAGTCACGATACGAGTTGCGGGTGTGCGTGGTGTAGGGGTTTCTTCTTTCGCTGTTTATCGAGTTTTTGGGCATGTATCCGAGTCTTGAGTCGGATGCGCCGGCGCTGTAGTTCTGCGGCATGTGCGGGGCAAAGGAGCGCGGTTTTGCGGGCGAGCGGCGGCGCTCGCCATCGTAGTCATCGAAATCGTCGAAGTCGCTGTAGCGCGGTGCGGGGCGGGCGTATGAGGGGCGTTGCGAACCGGCGTTTTTAACGGACTTCGCGGGTCCTGCGGTCTTTGGCTTTGAGGCGGCGGTGTTCTGAGCAGCCGCGGCTTTCTTTGAGGCGGAGTCCTTCTTTCTTGCCAGAACCATGGTTCTGCCGCGTGCCTGAATCAGGACCGTGCCGCTTTCTTCGGCGACGGCTTTGGGGTCGATATCAGTGTTTCTGAGCCATTTTACCTTGATTATCTCCTCGGTTTTTGTCTGGCGGCGAATCTCTTCGATGATATTTTCGGTGCAGCCCATCTTTCCTATCCACAGGGTTGCCTTGAGCAGTTGGAGGTCTTGGGGGGTATATTTTGAGGTTTTATCGTTCATTTTATCATTCGGCATTACTTTTCTGCATTACGTTTCCGGCATTATTCTTCGGGATTTCGGTCGTATTTTTCTTCTCCGGCAGAGGGTAGCGGCGGATTGCGCCGCAGGTCTCACATGTCACGATTACTCTGTTTCTGTAAATCCTTGTCTTCGCATTGCGCCCGGGGATGAAGTAACTGTTGCATTTTCGGCAGAAATAACGACTGTACGGCTTTTTTATGCGGATTCTGTACTTCATTGCGAGGACCCGCGCATGTTTTATGCAGGTCGCGCTGAATGAGCCGTCTTCGCCGGAATGTTCCCGTGCAAGCTCAAAGAGTCTGTTTATTCTTTCTTCCGCCAGAGAACGCTGTTTTGAACGGTCATTACGTTTTGCCATTTTCGTTTGCGAACCGCCGTTTTCGGGCAGTTTTAAGTCCCGTCAGTTCATCGCTTATTTTGCGTCTTATTATATTGGATATGCAAAGGTATAATACACGCGGATAGGCGCGGAAAAATGCGGATATGTTTTCGGGTTAATATCGGATTTATTTCAGGATTCATTTCAGGATTCTTACCTTGCGACCTTCGAGGACGAGTTTGTCGTCGCAGAAAAGTGCAATTGCCTTCGGAAGCGCTATGTGCTCTTCTTTTAAGATTCGGTCGGCAAGGGTGTCTTCGTCATCGTCGTCGAGGACGGGGACGACGTGCTGGAGGATGATTGCGCCGCCGTCCATCTCTTCGTCGACGAAATGAACGGTGCAGCCGGCGACTTTGACGCCGTATTCGACAGCCTGCCGCTGTGCGTGCAGTCCCTTGAATGAGGGGAGCAGGGCGGGGTGGATGTTTATCATCCTGCCTTTGAAGGCTTTTGCGGTTTCGGAGTCGAGGAGGCGCATGTAGCCTGCGAGGATGAATACGTCGGCGTTTACCTCGGTCATGGTGCGGCGGAGTGCCGCGTTGTAGTCGTCGCGGGTTTTGAATCCGGCGAAATCGATGATTTTTACGGGGATGCCCGCGTTTTTCGCACGCTCTATTGCATAGGCATCGGGCTTGTCGGTTATGAGGCAGACGATTTCGCCGTTGATACTGCCGTCTTTTACCTTTTCGATTACGGACTGAAAGTTTGATCCTCTGCCGGAGGCAAGCACTGCGATGCGTTTCATGTATACTTATTGGTCGTTATCGAAAAAAAAGTGTGTCACTGTTTGCCGCGCAAGGTTGACGGGTGCTGCGACAGGTGCTGCGGCGGTTGTTGAGGGAAGGTTACGGGCGGCTTTTGGTTAAGGTTTTCATTCCCCGTATTCGGCGCCGTATTCTTCGTCGTCGGCGTCTGCGCAGACGTTATTCGGGATTGTGACCTGTATCTCGACGATCTTTCTGCCGCGCATCCTCAAGACCTGCATGGTGATGCCGTTGTCGAGCGTTATTACCTCGCCGGTCTTGGGGATGTGTCCGAGGCGGTCGGTGATGAGTCCGCCGACGGACTGGTAGGTCTCTTCGGTGGGCAGGTCGAGGGATAAGGCGTCGTTTATCTTGGTTACCGGCGCTACCGCGTTGATTATGTAGGTGCCTTCGCTTATGTCCCTGATTTCGGGTTCTTCTTCGTCGAATTCGTCCATGATTTCGCCGACGAGTTCTTCGAGGATGTCTTCCATGGTGATGAGTCCCGCAAATGTGCCGTATTCGTCGGCGACGAGGGCGATCTGCATCTTGCTGGTGCGCAGTTCGTTAAGCAGGTCGTCGATTTTTTTGGTTTCGGGAACGAAGTAGGGTTCGTAGGCGAGGTTTTCGACGGTGACGCCTTCTTTCTTCTCGTAGATTGCGGAGAAGATGTCTTTTACGTTGAGGATGCCGATGATGTTGTCGGTGTCCTCGGAGTAGACGGGGAGCCTTGTGAAGCCGGTTTCGTTGAAGACGGCGACGGCGTCTTCCGGGGTTTTTGAGTGTTCTATCATGCAGACGTCGCCGCGCGGGGTCATGACTTCGCGTGCGGTTGTGTCGGAGAATCTGAAGACGCGGTAGAGCATTTCGTGCTCTTCTTCCTCGATTGTGCCGCTTTCTTCGCCGACGTCGATCCACTGCTTTATTTCTTCTTCGGTGACGGTGGGGGCGAGTTCGGCGTCGATTTTGAAGAGTTTTTTGATGCCGTCATAGATCCAAAAGACGGGGGTGAGGATATATGAGAGGACGAGGATGAATCTTGCGCCGAAAAGGGCTACTTTTTCGGGGTTTTTGGCGGAGTAGGTCTTGGGTCCGATTTCGCCGAAGATGAGCATGAGGATGGTTACGACACCGGTTGCTATGCCGATTCCGATGTCGCCGTAGATGTTTACGGCAACGGCGGTGGCTATGGATGCGGCGGCGATGTTGGCGATGTTGTTGCCGACGAGGATGGTGATGAGGAGGTGGTCGGTGTTGCGTTTGAGCAGGGCTATCGCTTTTGCGCCCCGCGTTTTTGATTCAACGAGTGCTCTGGTCTTGGCGTGGTTTATTGAGACGAGCGCTAT
>JAFZMT010000084.1 GCA_017553245.1 Methanomicrobium sp. | reverse complement strand
GGTCTACGCAGAGACGGGTATGTATAAGAACGCAGCCATGGCAGCCGGCGTTGCCGAAGATATGATGATCAGGACACCCATCGAATCCGATGACGTCGACGTGACCGCAAGCGTTTCAATCGCATACATTATCAGATAACCCCCTCAGATAAACTCATAAATCAACAGACACCAGAAATCCAAAACCCAAATCCTAAAAACCCGAAATTAACTTTATTTACCCAAAATTAACCTCTGAAGACTCACAAAACACCACCCTTCTTTTTTTTTATTTTGCACGCTTTTCAGTCTGCACGTCATTTTGCACGTATTATGTGCAGGTTTTTATTGCGAACGTTATTGCCGCAGGAACAGACATCGGTAATTCCGCATAATAAATATCGCCTGAAACAATGCCGTCATGCAAGATTTATTACCTTTTGCGGTTTATCAATTAAGAAGAGTCTTATGTCTGATACAGTAGTCAATGCAAAGAAAAACGCCGGATACTACGCCGCGGGTCTTGTCGCCGATGACATGGTTGTCGGTCTCGGAACCGGCTCAACCGTCCTTTACGCGATGGAAAAACTTGCCGAGCGTATTAAGGACGGCGAAATAAACATCCTCGGAATTCCGACCTCGATTCAGACGGCAATGCGGGCGAAAAAACTCGGCATACCCCTTACAACGCTTGACGAATATCCCGATGTCGATATCGCAATCGACGGCGCCGATCAGGTCGATCCCGCCTTTAACCTGATAAAAGGACGCGGTGCGGCTCAGACCCGCGAAAGGTGCCTTGCGGAATGCGCAAATCAGTTCATCGTCGTCGTCGACGGCAGTAAAATCACCGAAAAACTCTCGGGGATTGTTCCCGTTGAGGTCGTTCCCTTTGCGATGACGCTTGTCTGCGAAAGGCTCAAAGCGCTCGGCGGCAACCCCAACCCCCGCGAAGGCGTCAAAAAAGACGGTCCCGTGATCACGGATAACGGCAACATAGAGATTGACTGCGAATTCGGCGAGATTGACGACCCGCAGGTCCTTCAGATAACGATAAACAATATACCGGGCGTGGTCTCCTGCGGCATCTTCACCGAGTTTAAGGAAAAAACGGTTGTCGTCGTCGGAACCGAATCGGGTATCGAGATACTGTAAGTAATGTAAGACGAGCCGCGGATACAGGACATACGCAAAGATACAATCCGCAACAGTGCCTCACAAATGCTTCACAAAAGTGCCGGAACATAACAGTTTTGAAACGGCAACAGACAAAGCGGCAAAGGTTTTAAAAAACAAAAAAAACTTTTTTTCAATATAATTTTCGAATTATGAGACTACAATATTTCTGACGCTTTTAATCAGATCAAGCTGGCTCTGAATCTCGGTCTTCTTGTCGGACTCGATTATATCGATAATATCGCCGATTGACTTCGAAAGACTGTAAATCTTGACCGGTCTTCCCTTACACTCCGCCTTTGACTCGATATTGACAATCCACCCTTTCTCACCCAAGGTACGCATCGCAATGCTGACCTCGGGCTGACGGAGATCGGTTCCCCTTTCGATCTCGCGGGACGTAGCTTTATCTGTGCCGGCAAGATAAACAAGAACTTTCGCAACATTTCTTTTCATTCCGACATCGGTAAGAAGAGACGCCAGTTCCTCCTCCCTCTCGGTAAAGGTAAGCACGGATTCCAGTTTCATAATATCACCAGTATATAAGTGATACTATGTATTTACAATATAAAAACTTATTGATTTATATTCGCAAATATAAAACAAAATTGAAAAATACGCATTTTTCGGCGGATAATAAAAAAAATTTAGAAAAAAACTGTTTAATATATTTATTGACGGATCAAACCCAGATTGGAAAGATCGGATAATATCTTGACAACCGCTTTCTCGGCATCCTCAGCGACCTTGCCGCCGGTGATGATAAGCTTACCTGATCCGAAGAGAAGCACGACAACACGCGGGTCTTCAAGACGGTAGACGAGACCCGGGAACTGCTCCGGCTCATACTCAATCTTATCGAGGTTGAAGCCCACCGCAATCTTGTTGAGGTTGATGGGGATTCCGAGATCCGCGGACGTGACAATGTTCTGAACCTTGTATTCGAGCTTGTCGGGGATGGCTATCTTTAACTCGCGGAGCTTGTTGCCCAGAATCTCAAGACCCTGTGAAAGGCTGTCAATGCTCTTGGCGCCGGTTAAAACAACCTTGCCGGAACCGAATACCAGAGCCGCAATCTTGGGATCCTGCATCCTTAGGACTACGCCCGGGAAACGCTTCTTGTTGTATTCCGCATCCTTTATCTTCTCATTAATCATCTGGAGATCAAGGGTGTCCGCTACCTTTGCGGACGCAACTATATTCTCTATCTTTAAGGACTCTTCTGGTTTGACCTTCATATATTTATAAAGTACTTTATAAGATATATAAAAGATTGGGTCGTCCACATCCCCGTCCCGCATATGCCCCGTATATACGATCCCTCCCCGCTCACTTCGCATCCGCAGACGTCATCCCCGTCCCGCAGACTTTTTGACAATATTTTTCGACAATATTTATGGGGCATTGCCGCAGGATTCCGAAATAATGCCGCGGTCATGAAAAATACCGCCGGATTCGGACTTCTGCGGATTCATCACGATTAACAATTACAAAATTTTATATGGATTTGAATCAATTAATTCATAATCAATAAGAACGAATCAAAATTCGTCATTTGTTGAAGTTTCATCCCGCGACATCACGCATCATCCCGTGACACGGCGGATAAAACCCATGGGAAACTTCGGCTCAAACCCGTTAAAACACGTTAAAACACGTAAAACACCAAACAAAACAGTTTAATGAGAGTTTATGAGAGATTATGAGAGATTATGAGAATCATGTGAGTTCGTGAGAATCATGACATGAGAATCATGAGAGTTCTTGAGATATCATGAGAATTCGGATCGCGGTCGGCAGGCTGCCCGGCAGGTTGCCTGCGAAACGGTCTCATCATCTCAATTATCTCAATAATCTCAATCACCTTAACTGTCTCAATCATCTCAACTATCCAATCACCCCCACCTAAATGAGGAAAACCATGCCAAGATGGATGCTAAGTGAAGCAGAGGGTTACGACTTTCTGAAGAAATACGACGTACCGGTACCTGAATACTTCATAATCAACAGTCCCGAAGATGCCGCAAAAGCCGCGGAAAAGATCGGCTTTCCGGTAGTCATGAAGATTGTATCTCCGCAGATCATCCACAAAAGTGATGCCGGCGGCGTTATAGTCAATGTCAAGACCGCCGAAGAAGCAAAGAGCGCATACGAAAAGATTCTCTCTAACGTAAAGGCATGCAAACCCGATGCCGAAATCGAGGGCGTCATAGTCGAAAGCATGGCAAAACCGGGCGTCGAACTCATCATCGGCGGCAAAATCGACCCCACCTTCGGCAAGATTGTCACCTTCGGAATCGGCGGCACCCTCGTGGAGCTCGTAAACGATGTCACAATCCGCATTCTCCCGATAACCGAGGCAGACGCACGCAGCATGGTAAAGGAGATAAAGTCCTACAAGCTCATCGCCGGATACAGGGACGAAAAACCCAAAGACGAAGAGACTCTCGTCAAGTCCATCTTAAACGTCTGCCGCGCCTTCGAAGAGAACGAGGATCTCATCGAATTCGACATCAACCCGCTCAGACTCTACGAGAAGGGCGCCGTTGCCGTCGATACCGTATTCATCTTCAGCGACGAAAACAAACGCGGCGACGCGGAACTCCCCCCCGTCGACATAAGCATTTTCGACCCGAAGTCAATCGCCATCATCGGCGCTTCCGAGACCCCCGGCAAGATGGGATATGCCGTTATGCACAAAATAACGACATTCCCGGGAAATAAATATCCGATTAACCCCAACCGCGAATCCGTCCTCGGTTTCAAGGCATATCCGAGCGTCCTCAATGTCCCTGGTCCCGTCGACATGGCTGTAATCACCGTCCCCTCAAAGTCGGTTCCGGCAATGATTGAGGAGTGCGGCAAAAAAGGCGTCAGAATCGCGGTTATCATCACCGCGGGCTTCAAGGAGATGAACGAAGCCGGACGAAGACTCGAACAGGAGACGGTCGCGATTGCGAAGAAATACGGCGTCAGAATTGTCGGTCCGAACTGTCTGGGTCTTATCAGCCCGCATAAGCGCTACGACACGACCTATGTCCAGCGCTCACCCAAGGCGGGCAACATCGCCTTCCTCTCGCAGAGCGGCGCCATCGTAAACGCCGTCGTCGACTGGAGTCTTACGAACAATATCGGATTCTCCGCCGTTGTCTCGGTCGGCAACCAGTCCGACCTGACCTTCCTCGACTATCTCCGCTGGGCTGAATCCGACCCCCAGACCGAAGCCATCATAATGTATATCGAGGAGATAAACCACGGCGTCGAATTCCTTAAAGCCGTCTCCAGAGTTGCGAAGGTAAAACCCGTCGTCGCCATCAAGTCGGGTTCATCGGCACGCGGACGTGCGGCAGCAGCGTCGCACACCGGCTCGCTTGCCGGAAGCTACGAGGTCTACATGGAGGCATTCCGTGAAGCAGGCGTATTGAGCGTAACCAACCTCAACGACGCCTTCCTTGCCGCGGCTTACCTGTCCCACCCCAAGCACTACCCCAAGGGCAAGCGTGCGGTCGTTGTCACCAACGCCGGCGGATTCGCGGTTCTTTCCAACGATTATGCCGAGCGCTACGGCGTTGAGATGATAGACCTGCCAAAGAGCCTCATAGAAGAGATGGACAAGTTCCTGCCGCCGTTCTGGAACAAAGGAAACCCGATAGATCTCCTCGGTGATGCCGACGGCGACAGATTCGCAAAGACCATGGAAGTCCTTGAGAAGAACGACGACCTCTGGGATATCTGCATTGTAATCGGATTCCCCAACCTCGTCCTCTCATCCGAGCATTTTGCCGAGCAGATAATGACGCTCTCGCGCTCGACCGAGAAGAGAATTATGGCTGTTCTCATCGGCGGCACCGAGATGGACGGCGGCAGAGAGATTCTCAGGGCGAACGGTCTGCATCCCTTCGACGAACTCGAGACCGCATACCGCATACTCGGAAGAACACTCCAGAGCAAATTCCGCGTAAAAGGTCAGGGACTCTTCTGAGTTCCTTTTAAATTACCCGATTATAAATACCCAAAAATACCCAAAACCCAAAAAACCAAAAAATAATCTCATTTAACGATTTTTACGATTTTTCAGTCCGATATACCGATATAATCTGTTATTAAGCGGAAAATTATTCCGAAAAATCGCGGAACCGCGAAAATAAAAGCAATTTAACGTAATTTTAAGTAATTTTAAGTAATTAAAAGTAATTAATAAGTAACGAAACTGTAAAAATAAAGAGTTTTGGCGGAATTAATCGTATTCACGCCATGTCTTGCCGCATTTCACACAGCGGAAGAACCTGACCTCACTTTCATCGGCTGAACGGAGCTGACGAAGCCACCATTCGGCAAGTTCATAGCCGCATTCCGGGCACTTTATCTCGATGGTCGGCAACGTGACATTCTTCTCCTTGTCACCGTCCACGATGATAATATCTTTCTCCGGAATATGATTGTCCTTCTGAAGGTGTGACTTATCGGAAGAATCCAACTCCTTTTCGTATCCGCATTTCGGACATCGAAGCTTACCGTCATAAGACTTAAGCATACTCTTACATTCCGGACAGAACATCATTCATATATGTATTTGTTTTCCAATTGATTAATCCTTATGTATTAATCGTGTGAAAAACGGATCCGATGATATGACATATCCGAGGGATAACTGTGCAATGAGATAACCGATCCTGAAATAACGGATCCGATGACGTAACCGATCCGAAGATAACGGATCTAATGATATATATCTTATCGAAAAGATACGATATAAAGTAAAATGCTGAACGAGTTAGTTTTCCTGTCGGCAATAGCTTTCATTGCGTTTCTGATAATTCCGCAGGACAAAAAGAAATACTGCGCCGTTGCGGGCTGGGTCTTTATCGTCCTCTCGCTGATACTCGACCTGCCGTTCTACATCTATGAGGAGAACAACTTCCTTTATCCGATGATGGCGGTCCTAAGCATTCCCTTCCTTGTAATCACGGTAAGCGAACTGCTCAAAGACAACAATCTCATGATTTACTTAAGCCGCGGCGCCGCAATTGCCTTTCTGATATACTTCCCGTTCGGATACATCCCCGCAATCGGCGACTGGCTCATAGAAACCGTCGCGGGACAGGTGGCATGGATAGGCGCGGCAATCGGATGCCACTACAGTCTGGTTGACTCGAATCTGCTCCAGTACGGCGTATTCCGCGTCGAAATCATCCATGCCTGCACGGGTATTCAGAGCATTGCCATAATGCTGGGACTCTCGTTCTGTCTGCCGACGACGACGAAGCAGAAGATATACTCCTTCCTTGCGGTGGTGCCGGTCATCTACATCCTCAACCTCTTCAGAAACGTCTTCGTGGTCGAAGCCTACACGCAGCAGTGGTTCAATTTCCTCCCCGAGATTGCGTCAAACGGCGAATACGGCTATGAGAGCTTTTTCTGGGCGCACAATGTCCTTGCAGAGCTCGGAGCACTTGTCTTCCTTATCGTGCTGGCGCTTGCAATCTTTAAGATAATCCCCGACCTCGGTGATTTTGCAAGAGACCTCGTAAACCTCTACATATCAAGAGTAAGAGAGTGGACGGGCAGAAAATAAGAAACCCCACATATAATCAATATAACCTGCATGAACCGACCGATGCGTAATACCAGTCGGATAATACACATTCATTTTTCAGTATATTTTCAGTC
>JAFZMT010000083.1 GCA_017553245.1 Methanomicrobium sp. | reverse complement strand
GTGCCATATCCGCGCACTTAAAATCCGTCTCGGACATTCCGACAATCGAGAGATTTCCGGCAGGGTTAAGCGGAACGATAGAGTTCCTGAAGACTGCCGGCAGACTCATGAATCTGGATGAGAAGGTAATAGAAGATGCGGTCAATGCCGAGCTTAAAAATCAGAATGAGATGCTTGCAAAATTCGCCGACTTAAAAGGAAAGAAGATCTCATTCGACTACTTCGGGTTTCAGAAAGCGGACAGCTCACTTCTGGACGAAATTGCCGAGCGCGCGGGACTCAGGATTGACATAGACGGAGCCGTGATTACGGTGCCGTTCTACACCCCCGTCGGAACCGCGGGCGTAAAACAGATGCTCATACAGTGGAGGCGCTTCATCAATGGCAAAAGATAATTCCGGGAATTCATCGCGGAAAAAGCGAAGCGCGCCGGCATCGGTATGCGCCAACCCGCTTTACCCCTGCGCAATGGCGGGCGCGGCATCCGCGCTTGCGGGAATCTCCGATATGGGTGTGGTCATACACGGCTCATCTGGCTGTTATTACTACGCGGATATGGCAGTCCCCGACACACTCCACAGTACCTTCATTGTTCAGGACGAGGTCATATTCGGCTCGGCAGAGAGGCTTACGGAGATAGTCGAGAGCGTCTCAAAACTCTATAACAGGATAGCGGTCATAAACACCTGCGTCCCCTCGGTAATGGGCGAAGACATCAAAGAGATTCTCGCCGACTATGACACAATATGCGTAGATGCGCCGGGATTCATCGGATACTTCGATGAGGGTTGGAGACTTGCCGCAAAAGAACTTGCGGAATCCATAAAGTTTGAGAACTCAAAAAATGAAGATTCAAACACCCGTTCAACCATTGAGATAAGCGCAACCCGCGCCCGCATCGCCGATAGTGCCATCGGTGCTAAAAGTGCCGACAGCGTCAACGTGGACGGCGTCTGTTCACTGGACCCGTTCTATAAGGGTAATCTCAATGAGGCAGGTCGCCTCTTAAATCTCTGCGGGCTTAAAACCGCGGCTGTGTTCTGCCATGACACATATGAGAGCATAGCGCACCCGTCACCGTATTCCGTATCGGTCAATCCCGATTACAACTGCGCGGACATCATTAACATGCGCGCTTTTGAACATGACCGAAAATCCCGGTCTTCAGACTCACTGTTAGGTCTTGAAAATGTCTTAAAAACATTCGAAAAGCTCTCGGAAAAACTGTCGGAGACTGACGTTGACATAAGCAGGATTGAATCAGAATGCGAAGAGACCGACGAGATTCTTGCAAAAGCGGGAGACAGGTACCTGCGCAGGTATGATCCGCCGCGAGTTGCGGTCTACTCAACTTATGCCTACACAGGGTTCACCTGCGAAATGCTCACTGAATATCTGGATGCCGAGATTCTTCATGCCGCCGCAAGAAACACTCCGCCCAACTTAAGCTCAAGCAGTCCTGGCAGTGATGAAAACCCGTACAATATTACCGATATCTGCGACCTGCACATGATTAAAGAGACTCTTTCGGCGACGGACTTTGACCTGATAATAGGCTCATCCTTTGAGCACGCCGCATTCCCCGACTCCGCGTTCGTCGCCATGACTTTTCCGATACGGCACAGAAAGATGATCTATGACCGCCCACTTGCGGGAATACAGGGCGCGCTATACTTAATGGATGAGGTATTGGAAGCGCTTGAGAACGGCGCCAAAAACAGTAATTGATTTGGATAGGGATTTAGGATTTTTTGACTTTTTTTCAGCCCAGTTCAGTAATTTTCTGACCATTTCTGCCCGATTCAGTCTTGTTCAATCCTTTTTCAGTGCTTTAATTCCTTCCAGACATGGACAAAGCGCTGAGCGGCGGTAAAGTGTCCCAGAACGCCGAATATGAAGAGCGCCCATCCGAGAATGCTCAGTCCGTAAACGCCGGCGGGGACAAAGAATGCGATGATGCCGCCAGCCATCAGAATAACCAGCCTGTCGGCGCGCCCCAAAACGCCGCCGTAGAACCTGCCCGCACCCACAGCCTGCGCCTGCGTCCCGAGATATGAGGACATAAGAACGCCCGTAAGCGCAAAGACACCGATATACCACGGGCATAATTCGCCCCAGAAAATGCCGCAGACAATGAAGATATCCGCGTATCTGTCGAGAACGTGATCGAGGAAATCACCGCGCGGGCTTGCAATATTCATCTCGCGGGCGATAGCACCGTCGATGGCGTCAAAGAATCCGTTAAGCGCAACGAAAACGACGCCGATTAATACCCACGACTTGTAAAATACGATACCGGCGACGACGGCGGCAATAAAAGCAAGTATAGTGCAGGCATTCGGCGTCAGATGCAGTTTTATGCAGAAACGGGCGACGGGAGTCACAATCCCCGCCACATGCGGACGATAACTGTCAAGTGTCATAGGTCACCCCCCAGAAACTCTGACCAGTCGGTATCGCCGAAATGCGCGGGCGTAAGTCCCTTTATGAAATCATCTATCTGCGCCGCGGTCTCCTCAACGGCGGCGGAGGTCGTGTCAAGCTCCAGAATCTCGTCATCGGAGTGGCATTCAACGGTCTCGATGAGTATGGTGTCCAGCGCTTCCGCAAGCACATTCTCTTTTACTTTCGCAGCCGAATAACCGCGCTTTCGGAGGCGGTCCTCAAGAACATCGGGGCGGCAGCGCAGAACTATTACGCGGTCGGATGGGAGGAGATGGGTAATATGACCTTCGACGATTCCGTCAAACACGGGAAACTCCTCTGCCCAGAGATCTTCGTCGATGACGATTGCGTCACGCTCCTCGTCTCTCTCAAGAATATACTTCTCGATTGTATCATTCTGAGCAGTCACACTGTAGCCTTTCTCCTTAAGCAGAGATGAAACCGCAGTCTTTCCCGTGCCGGGTATTCCCGTAATGCTTACCATCATACTTTTGCCGCTGTCTTTACGCCGTTATTCGGGTCTTATTTGAGTTTTATCGGGGGCGTTCTTTCGCCCGATTTTTTTTATGAATTATAATTATATCTCGTTCATTGCCTTTAAAAACATCTCATTCTCCCATGAATCGCCGATACTGACACGTATGAAGGTATCGCCGAGAGTGGGAAAACTCGCGCAGGAACGGACAATGACGCCTTTCTTTGCAAGTTTTGCGACGACGTCATCGCTCTTTTGCGGTGCAACGTCAATCATCACGAAGTTTGCACCCGCTGGGTAGACCTTGTATTTCAAGCCCGCACCGAAGGCATCCCTCCATTCTTTGACGTGATTCACATAGCGCCTGACAAATTCGCGGTCGGAAAGTGCGCCGACAGCCGCGGCAATCGAGATGTTGTTCAGCGCAAACGGCGTCTGCGCTCTTTTGTAATACGGCAGATACCAGTCGGGAACGAAGGCATAGCCGACACGCATACCCGCAAGACCGAATGCCTTCGACATGGTTCTGCCGATTATGAGATTATCGTAATCCTTCATGAGCCTGCGGTAATCGGTATCGCAGAAATCGACATATGCGTTGTCCAAAAAGAGCATACAGCCCTCTTTCAAGAGTCCTTTGAGTATCTCCTCTATGTCTTCGACGGGAGTTATCGTTCCCGTCGGGTTATTGGGAGAGCAGAGAAAGGCAATCTTTGCCCCGCGGCATGCCCCGACAAACTCCGGGACGCCGACAGTGAAATCCTCTCTGCGTCGCACATTTTGAACAACGCCGCCCTGTGCCGTCACGGCAAGGTTATAGAAAGAGAATGTCGGGGTGCTCACGACAACCTTGTCGCCGGCGCCTATGATGGTCCTTATCACATTCTCGATAACGCCGTCCATTCCGACGCCGGTTACCACGTTGAGCTTTACGCCGCAGTCAGCGTGATATTGCGCAAGTGCCTTTACAAGCGAGTCGGCGGTCTCGTCGGGATAGCGGTTGCCGCTGTCAAGCGCCTCTTTTGCGGCATTGACCGCGGCATCGGAGATTCCGAACGGGTTCTCATTGCTGGCAAGTCTTGCGGGATTCGTGAAACCCGCATCGCGCGCAATGTTTGCGGCTTTCGTTGCGAAAACATAGCCGCCGCCTTCAAAGACGCCGCGTATCTGTGATTTCAGTCTGCTTGTATCGTCGGAACTCATGATCTGCCTTCGTCTAAGCCGTCTTCTCAAATGCGTCTTTTATGACCGCGGCTGCCGTCCTAATCTCCTCTTCCGAGATTGTGAGGGGCGGAACCAGACGGATTGCTCCGTGTGATGCGCAGTTTACTATGACGCCGTTCTGCAGGCAAAGGTTATAGATCTTCTTTGCACGTTCCTCGCCTGCGGGAATGCCGATGATGAGACCCATTCCGCGCGGTGAGAAAGCGGCAAGCTCCTTCATGAGAATCTCTCCCTTCTTTGAGACATCGGGAAGAACGCCTTTTAAGACATCGAGGGTTGCGAGCGCCGCGGCACAGGCGAGAGGTCCGCCCGCAAACGTGCTTCCGTGTTCGCCGGCGTTAAACGTCAGTCCTTCGCGGGCTACGAGCGCGCCCATCGGGAACCCGCTGCCGATTCCCTTCGCCATGGTGACAATATCGGGAGTGATGCCGGTGTGCTGGTAGTAGAACCACTTACCCGTGCGTCCGATGCCGGTCTGCACCTCGTCGCAGATCATAAGTGCGCCTTTTTCGTCGCAGATTTTGCGCACGCCTTCATAGAATCCCTTGGGTGCGGGCACGACTCCGGCTTCGCCCTGAATGCCTTCGAGTATGACCGCGGCTGTGTCCTCATTCACGGCTTTTTCAAGCGCCTCGAGGTTTCCGTATTCGACAAAGGTACACTTCGGCTCCAGCGGCATGAAAGGCTCACGGATTGCGGGCTTATAGGTGACGGCAAGCGAGCCCATGGTACGACCGTGGAAAGCGTCGACGAATGCGACAAAGTTCTTGCGTCCCGTGCGGATGCGGGCGAGCTTGAGTGCGCCTTCGTTTGCCTCCGCGCCGGAGTTGGAGAAGAATGCGCGTCCGTTCTTCAGCCCCGATATCTCCACGAGTTCTCTTGCGAGTTCGCCCTGACCAGGCACGAGGAATAGGTTTGATATGTGTATGAGTTCATGTGCCTGACGGCAGATTGCGTCGACTACCTTGGGATGGCAGTGACCCGTCGAGCAGACCGCAATTCCCGCGAGCATGTCCAGATATTTCTTTCCGTTCTCGTCCCAGACATAACTGCCGCTGCCTTTTACTATCTTTAAGTCGCGTCCGAATGCCTTCATGAAGTATTTGTCTTCAAGTTCTTTCGAGGTCATATCCGATGCCATGATATCAACTGTATTGTATATTGTACCTATTTAGTCGGTTTTCTGTTATCTTTATAGTATCTTTGAGCAGTCATGTTGATTCATCCCACTCAATTCGTAATAATCCGAAATCGCGCATAATGCAACATAATCAGTACCAAAAAATGCAAAAATCGAAAAAAACTGATTGAGATTTTTTTATCTCATCAGATAATATCATCTGATATATTCATCTGCTATTTCATCAGATTATCCGCGTGTTGATAAAGTCAGTCAGCTTCTGTCTGTCATAAAGAACAGAAAGATCTCTGATGTAAATATCCGGCTCCGCGCCCCTGTCTATGTCATAGAAAGCGCCGTTCTTAATGAAGGACATGCGCATGTTTCCGGAT
>JAFZMT010000082.1 GCA_017553245.1 Methanomicrobium sp. | reverse complement strand
TGATTTTCATTATATTCATTATTCTTAGCAAACATGTTTGATTCCTTTCAAATTTCTGCCCCGGATTATAACCTCTTGCCTACCTGACACCTCTCGCAGAATGCCGCCTCTTCGTCTCTTCCCTTCTCCGGGAAAATCCACCATGCGGAGACAATCGCGACTATGACGTAAGTCGCAAAGGGATAAAACCCTCCCAGAACCATCGCAAGGAAGTAGGTAACAAGGCTGATGATATTGCGCGGGGAAAGGCGGAACTTTGGTGAATTTTTCCCTTTGCCGCCCACATTGCAGTTCTCGCAGGCAATCAGATAATACATCAGATGAAACGTAACGCACGCAAGGAACATATCCGCAAAATACAGCGTCACCGGCGCCCACGAATCGGGATACGAACCCACCCATGCGGTGCCGAACGGAATAAACGACATCACGAACAGCCACGCGATATTGCACCACAGAATCTTGCGGTTCACGGTCGCAACATCATGCAGAATAAGATGATGATTCACCCAGTAGATGGCGATAAAGAAAAAACTCAGCACATACGCAAGCAAAGTAGGGGTAAGCGCCGCCAGATCCGCAAAAGTGTCCCCCGCCGGCAGCTTAAGCTCCAGAATCATAATCGTAATGATAATTGCGAGGACGCCGTCGCTGAAAGCCTCCAGTCTGTTCTTCTCCGTATGTATCACCTACCCGTTCCTGTATCCCGCAGCCTGCTTAACGAAAGTGCCCTCATCTATCTCGTAGAAAGCCCTCCGAAGCTCATCGCGGGTATTCATCACAATCGGACCTGCCCACGCAATCGGCTCGTTCAGCCGCCGCGAACACATAAACAAAATCTCAATAGGAAAATCTCCCGCTTCGATCCGCACGCTGTCACCCTCTCCAAGCCGCGCCGCAGTCTTTGCCGCAACCGGCGTTCCGCTCACGACAGCCGCACCCTCAAGAGTAAACACCATCGCCGACTTATCCTCCCCGGGCACATCCAGCGTCACCGAGCCGTGCGCATCCAGGAAGATATCGTAGCAGTCCAGCGGCAGATACTTCCCGCGAATACCGGCATGTCCCCCGTATTCCCCGGCGATAAGCCGAAGCCGACCGCCGTCCAGCTTAAACTCCTCAATCTCATCGCGGACAATCCCGTGATAGAACGGCTCGGCAGTCATCTTGAACCTCGCCGGAATATTCAGCCACAGCTGCACCCCCAGCATCCTCTCCGCGGGCTGCGGCATCTCGGAATGGAACGCCCCCGAACCTGCCGTCAGCCACTGAGCCTCGCCGTCGCCGATAGCCGCCTTTGTCCCCAGATGATCCTCGTGCACGATGGCACCCCGCGACAGAAAAGTCACCGTCTCGATACCGCGATGCGGATGCATCGGAAAACCCGCCGTGTAATCCCGCGGATCCGTCGAATCGAAAGCATCCAGCATCAGAAACGGATCGAAATCCTCCGCAGTCTCATTCCCCAGAACACGCACGAGACTCACACCCGCGCCGTCCTCCGTCCTGTAGCCCATTACCTGTTCCTCAACTTCTCTCAGCATAATACTCTCCTGAAACGTAAGCCCGCCCGCGAAGCACAAGCCGAACGCCGCAGCGGACCCTCTCTGACAGATAATCTGTAATGCCGCGTATAAAAACTGTGCAAACTGACAACTCACACATACCCGATAACATCCCGCTCGACCGCGGCAATAACATCGGCGGGAATCTCCGTCACCGCAATACGCCACACCCGATTCAGCATCGGATTAAAGACGCCCAGATACCGCACATCCGCAAACGACGAATCCCGCGAATGCAGCCCCATCCGCCAGCAGACAAGAAGCTCAAGCGTATCCCTCTCGCTCACCCCCGACTCCGAAACCCTGAAACACCACAGAACATGCCTGCTCTTAAAGTCGCCGTCGCCGGTCCGTATCAAATCCGTGTATCCCCCGCTGAAAGTGTAGTGCGTCCGCACCAGAGAATATCCCTTCAAAAACGCAAGCGTACGCTCAACCATAACCGTGACGTCCTCAACGGCATCATCGGACCGATAAGCGGCAATGGCATCGCCGCCGACGGAACCGCCGGACACGCAGGACCCGTAAAACTCCGCACCCCTCTCATGACAGACATCATAGAAGCCCAGCCTCAGGGAATCGAGAACGAAATCCCTGTTGACAACCGCCTCATTACGGAAATCCGCCTCACTGAACTTCTCGATAATTGTCCCCGCACGTAAAGCCTCCCCGACCGCGGTCGCACCCATAAGCGAAGCCGAAAAGAGATCATCCTCGAAGCCGAGATAAACGAAGAACGCCAGCCGGAATACCGCGGAGGCGACAACACTCAGACGGGCGTCGCAGTCCGAAAGCCCCGAACCCCGACCCTTAAGACCCTCAACACCCTCGCCGAGCACATCATAGCTCATCAGAATCGGACTTAAATAGCCGCCGTCGGGCTGCTCAACCCGACTCACCCTCTCAATCAGAGAGCACCCGCGGTCGCCCGCACCCCCGCACTCATACCACCGCTGCTTATACCCGATAACATCCCTGTCGACCTTAAAAAGAACCTCATCCGGGATGTCCTCAACCGCAATCCGCGAGATCTCGTTCCGCCGCGGATTGAAAATGCCCAGATACTTAACGTCCTTAAACGCCGACACCGTCGAACGCAGCCCCATACGCCAGTACATAAGCACGCGCAGAGTATCCTTCTCATCCGCCGCCGACACCGAAATCCTGAAATTCCAGACCGTATCCTTCGAAAGCATCTCGACAGCCCCCGCAGTGACAATATTCGAATACCCCCCGTCAAGAGATATGGGACCAAGCATGCCGGTCTCGAAGCGGCGGGCGAACTCAACGGTGCGGTTAACCATGGTAACGATGTTCTCAACCGCCGCATCATCCGGCACAATGCGGTCAACCTTTTTGCAATAATCGACATCCGCATTATGGCAGACAATATACCCGCAGACGATGACGGCGTTGACGACCGAAGCCCTGTCAAGCCCGACAATACCCTCAATCATCTCCCCGACCTCGTCCGTGTCCTCCCCGAAGCCCGTTACAAGCGAGACGTAAAGTGAAGGCATAAATGCGCTTCTGGCAGGTCTGCCGAGCATGACCGCCGAAAGGTAGTAGACCGCCGCCTCGACAAGATCGGGATTGAGCGAAGGCGGGTTCAGGTCGCCGCCCCCGTCCCCGTTGCCCCCGTCGAACGCGGTCACGGTAAACGCATTCGGACTCAGAAAACCGCCCTCCGGCTGCCTTATCGTATTGATGCGGCGTGTAATCGTTGCACTCCCGCGATATTTCGTAAACAGATCCATTCCGTATAATCCCCCGTACTCAGGTACCCTAACACTCTGTCATGATACGGCATAAACATCGCGAACCAAAAAAACACACCACAAGCCGCCCCGCCGGACGCCGAAACCGGCAACCGAAAACCGGCAAACCGGACAAAAGAGAAAAGCATGGAAAAGCATATCCTAAAATAAGACATACTAACGCAATACGCAATACGATTCCGATAAAATTCCGATAACGATACCATGCAGCCCGCTCACCCCAAATACTCAGTATCCACGATGTTCTTCCACGAATACGCCCTCGAAGACATCCTGCGCTCAGCCGTCGAAGCCGGATGCGACTCCGTCGAATTCTGGCTCGAAACGCCGACTTTCTGGGTCAACGAAATGCCCGACGACTACATGTCAAACCCCGACACCGCCGCCGACAGATACCTCAAAGAGGTCTTCGGCAGATTCCCGCAGCTTTCGCCGATAACCGTCCACACCCCGGTTCTCGACCTCAACCCCTGCTCCGTCAACCCCGACATCGCCCGCGTATCCACACTCTGGGCACGGCGTGCGCTCATCACGGCACACAACCTCGGCGCCGAAGTTCTGACTCTGCACCCGGGACGAAGGACAGCCAAACGGCGCCCGGGAGACTACGACTACCTCAACCTCTGCCGCTTCCTCGACAGCGTCGATGCCGCCGGAAAGGAACTTAAGGCATCGGCAGGACAATCCGCGGGCGTAAAAGTCGCAATCGAGAACATGCAGCCCGCAGTCAACGCACTCCTCACGACCCCCGAGCGGATGAAATACTTCCTCGACGGCGGCGTCTGCGGCTACCGCAGCAACTACGTCTGCGAAGCAGAACCCGACGACATCGCCTTCAAATACCTCAAAATGAAGGATCAACTCAACATAAAGACCGACCGCGAAAACCGCGACAGCGGAGACAGCGCCGCCGACAACAGCGGCACGAAAAACGACCCCCTCTACTTCACCCTCGACATCTCCCATGCGCTGGCAGGCGCAGACCCGACCGCGGACGCAATCAGATACATAGACCTCTATTTCGACAAAATCGTCAACGTCCACGCCGGCGGCGCCGGCTCCGGTCGCGTCCATCTCCCCGTATCCCAAAGCCCCGCGGCACGCGAAGTCCTCAAATATCTCGCCGACTGCGGATACAACCGGCATATAACCCTCGAAATCGACGACCTCAACCTCGGAAGAACCCTCACCCTCAAAGAAAAGAAAGACTTCATCGCCGGCGAAATCGGGCTGATGAAGGCAATCTTTGAAGGGTAATGCGTTTTTTTGCAAAATTTACGAATTTCCGACAGGTTTACAGAAGTCGGGCAAATTGGCGGTGTCATCGCGGCAAAGCAGCTCACAGAAATAACCTGTAAGTTCTGACGCAACATCATGCTATGACGCTTGCCGGCGCCTTCACATGTGCAAAAAATGCACAAAATGAAATTTAAAAATGGAAAATATTTCGGGCAGAATTCCGCGGCAATTCGCGGACACATACCTCTGCCGCGTTTATTTTTCAGCATCGCCGAGTTCGGCTTCTATCTCTTCAATCGTGGGTAACGAAGACTTGTAATTCTCCGGCAGGAAAGTATTGATGTCGTATTCGGAGATTCCCATGGGGCGATTGATTGTTGAC
>JAFZMT010000081.1 GCA_017553245.1 Methanomicrobium sp. | reverse complement strand
GTCGGTTCGAGGTAGCCCGACATTATCTTTGAGAGCGTGGTCTTTCCGGCGCCGCTCGTGCCTATGATTCCGAATATTTCCTTTTCCTTTACGTCATAGGAGACGCCGTCGACGGCACGGATCATGCCGCGGTCTACCGTGATATAGCGCTTTACGACGTCTTTTGCCGTGAGGATGGGCTCTCCGAGTTCGCCGGCGTCAAAGACCTCGGAGTCGTCCGCCTCCTTCATGAACTGCGCGATAATATCGGCGGGCTTGCCGAGTTCTTTTATTCTGCCGTCTTCGAGGAGTATGGCGCGGTTACAGATATCTTCGATGATCTGCGAGAAGTGCGAGGATACGATCATTGCCATGTCGTTATCGATGGATGCCTGATGCAGCATGCTGTGAACGACCTTTGCGGTTCTTACGTCGAGCGTGCCCGTGGGTTCATCGGCGCAGAGCATGATGGGGTCTTTCGCAAGCTGTCTTGCGAGAACCACACGCTGTTTTTCTCCGCCGGAGAGGTCACGCGCTATGTGCATCATCCTGTGCGAGAGTCTGACCTCGTCGAGAAGATCCGCGGCTCTTGAGACCTGCTTCTCGGAGGGGTATCCGATGTCGGCGAGGGCGTGCATGACGTTTTCGATGACGCGGTCATCACCGTAGAGCGCAAATGTCCTCTGGAACATTATTGCGGTGCGGTTCATTATCCTGCGCTTCATCTTCGCGTTCTCTTCAGCCCAGAGGTCAACGTCCCCGGCAACGAGTTTGCCGCCGCATTTCGGGCATACGCCGCCTGCCTGACTCTGCGGACCGATATATGAGCAGCCGTCGCACGCGGCGATATGATAGATTATCTTTCCCGATGTGGGGGCTTCGTCGACGCCGCGGATGAGGTGCATCAGAACCGTTTTGCCCGCTCCGCTCCTGCCGATAATGCCCAGTATCTCTCCTTCATCAAGCTCGAAATTAATGTCTTTCAGGACTTTAATCCCGTTAAACTCTTTGCAAATATTTTCAACCGTTATTAGTGGCGCCATAGACTGTATCCTCGTTACCTGAAACATTGATATTTTTCTGCCGATCTTACCCCGCAGGTAATTATTGTGTATGAAATCGACGGCAGTCAATAATCATTTTAACTTATGTTCACTTTGAACATTAATTATACTGATTTATGCATGAGGTCGCATGCATGTTTTGTATATTCAGACTTTATTTTCAATTATAGTCTTGATTCACAGTGTTATTTATAATGATGCCTTTGAAACGATACATAATAATGCTGTTGAAACGGTTTGCGGTAACGCTGTTACAGCGCTGCCGTAACGCCGTTGAAACGGGCATTATACGGGCATGAATGCGTATTGAATGCTTATCAAATGCGTATTGAATGCTTATCAAATGCGTATTGAATACTTCTTGAATGCGCACCGATACGCTTAAGGGGATTCAGTCGGTTTTCCCGCGGCAGCTGTTTTTGCAGCGGTTTTCCACACTGCCTTCCCCGCTTCTGACGCCGCCTTTGCAGTTGTTGTTGCCGCCGTTACCGCCTTTGATGCCGTTATCGTCGCCTGCTGAATCGCGGTCGGTATCGCCGACAATGTCAATGACCTCGATTACGTCGCGGATGATGACGTCCGCCGCATCCGTAAGCATCTTGGGTTTTTTGAAGAACTGCTGTTCGGAAAGTACTGCCAGATCTGCCTCTTTCATCGCGGCAATGTCGTTTACGCCGTCGCCGACCATGATTACCCTGTCGTATTCGTCTTTCAGGTCGCGGACTATCTGCGCTTTTATCTGCGGCGTCGAGATGCCGTGAACGTTCTCGTGCGGTATGCCCAGATAATCAGCCATCTTTAAGAGTTTGTCCGTTCTGTCGCCGGAGGCGATATAGGTCGCAACTCCCATGCCGTGAAGTTTCTGTATCGTATCCCTTGCGTTCGAGAAGGGTTTTCCGCCCGAGGTTATGGTAAACTCGATAATGCCGGTGTTTTTGTTGACGATGACGCCGCTGTTCATGGCGACGACCTCCAGGGATTTGCAGAAGTTCCAGACATTGCGTATGCATGTCTGAAGGTCGCTTACCTTTGCATGGGTGTCGGTATGAAGAATCTTTGAGATCTCGTCGATTGTGACGACTCCCGAGGAGCAGGCAAGCCCGAACTCTATGTTGTTCGCGGTTATGTAATCCGAGAGGAGCCTGTCGCCGTCGGCGTTTATTATGTCCTGCGAACCCGCGTAGAGAATGATGAGTGCACGCCCTTTTACCGAGCAGGTGAGCGTGGTCGTCTCGATTTCAGGGATTATCCTGTCGTTTATCACATCGCGGGCTGTCCTGTATGTGTGCAGGAGCGTGCCGGCACTGTCAAAAACTACTGCGGTCTTCATCATTCTCTCCCCTTTTGGAATAATCTCTCATGGGCTATTATCATGTATAATGTTTTGTGTAACCCCCTTCCTGCGGAATGTTCGGATTCCTGCGGAAAGTTCGGATTCCTATGGAATGTTTATATAGAAATACCTGCCATATACCGTTTAAAGACGGTAACAGTCAATTTACAGTGACAATACCGGGGAGATATACTATGGGAGACGTATTGGCAAGATATTATTTTGAACCCAGAGAGGATACGACACCCGAATTTGCCGCTCAGGCTATCGCCGATGAGCAGACAACGGGGACATGGACGGATCTCTCGACAAGAACGGAATACGTAAAGCGCCTCGACGGAACGGTAAAATCGGTCGAGAAGTGCGGCGCGGGCTATACCGCGGAACTGCTCTACCCCGAGGAGATATTCGAGAAGGGAAACATACCGCAGTATCTCTCGGTGCTTGCAGGCAACCTCTTCGGACTGGGCAGGCTGAACAATGTAAGGCTTGTCGATTTCACGCTTACGCCCAAACTCTGTGATTTTCCGGGACCGAAGTTCGGAATCTGCGGGGTAAGGAAGTTAATCGGCACGGACAGGAACAGCAGACCGCATGTCGGCACCATAATCAAGCCGAAGGTCGGTCTGAATCCGAAGGATACCGCGGATGTCGCTTATCTTGCGGCAATCGGCGGCGTTGACTTCATCAAGGACGACGAAACCCTTACGGATCAGGGATTCTGCCCGCTGAAAGAGAGAGTTGAGGCTGTAATGCAGGCTCTTGACAAAGCGATGTCTGAGACGGGGCGGACCATCCTTTACGCCGCAAATGTCTCGACGCGTGCCGATAAGATTGTGGAGAGGGCGAAGCTTGCCGTTGACTGCGGCGCCAATGCCGTTATGGTAGACGTTCTCACATGCGGATTTGCGGGAATCGAGGCTCTGCGCGACTCTTCAATCGATGTTCCGATACATGTCCACAGGACGATGCACGGCGCAATGACGAGGAATGAGAAGCACGGCATTGCCATGCGCCCTCTGGCACGCCTTGTGAGGCTTGCGGGCGGCGACCAGCTCCACACGGGAACGGTCAGCGGCAAGATGGGGCACAATCCCGAGGAACTGAAAGCGGATAACAGGACGCTCACCGGGGAGCTCTTCGCGGTTGACGATTCCGGCAGCGAGCGCAGGCTCAACTATGTCTTCCCGGTCGCGAGCGGCGGTCTTCACCCGGGTAAGGTTCATGCCGAACTTGCGGGGCTGGGAATCAACGTCATTCTTCAGGCGGGCGGCGGCATACACGGTCACCCGCAGGGAACAAAGGCGGGGGCAACGGCGATGCGGCAGGCGGTCGATGCCTTCATGCAGGGCTTGAGCGCCGAAGAATACGCAAAGACTCACCCCGAACTGAGACTTGCGCTCGAAAAGTGGGGAAGCAGTTAAGATACCTCCCGATATAACCCCCCCATTACCCGCAGATTACCGATTACCAATCATATTAGCCATCAGATTACCCGTCATATTACCAACCAAACTACCTTTTTTTCAGCGCTTTTCAGCGCTTTCAGCGCCTGCAAAATTAAATAGTCATTCAAATCAAAACTATTCCCCACAAAGAGGTTATTATGGAGATACCGTTTGTAAAACTTCAGGGCAACGGCAATGACTTTGTTCTCATAGACGAACTTGCAGGAAAGGTCATTCCCGACGATATGAAGGGAGATTTCGCAAAACTCTACTGCGACCGCCGTTTCGGAATAGGCGCGGACGGAATACTGTTCATATCAAAGCCGCAGGATAAGACGGCGGATATAAGAATGAGGCTCTTCCAGCCGGATGCGAGCGAGGCGGAGATGTGCGGCAACGGAATCAGATGTCTTGCAAAGTATGCCTTCGACAAAAAATCCATCGGCGGCAGCGCACGCATAGAGACCATGGCGGGCGTTCTTGAGGTGGAATGCGGATACGAGGGCGATGAGTTTTCGGCAAGCATTGATATGGGCAGAGTTCTGTGGGAGAGGGGCGATATCCCCGCGACCGGCAGCGGCGATTACGAGGAGAATATCGGCGGATTTACGGTTAACGCCGCAAATACGGGTGTGCCGCACGCGGTTATCTTCATCGACGATCTTGAGGGACTCGATATCTGCGCAGTCGCGCCCCAGATTCGCCACCACAGTTCATTCCCGAAAGGAACAAACGTGAATTTCGCAAAGGTCACGGGAAAGGACGAGATCACAATCCGCACCTTTGAGAGAGGTGTCGAGGGCGAGACCTACAGCTGCGGCACGGGCTCAACGGCGTCGGCAGCGATTGCCTTCAAGACCGGCAGAACGGGCAATGTCGTCCACGTCAACACAAAGGGCGGTCCGCTCACGATTACGATAGAAGACGGCAGGGCAAGGATGACGGGACCGGCGACAACGGTCTTCTCCGGCAGTATTCGGATGTAATCCGGAATCTGAAAAAAATATTTTTTATCGAATTTTTATCCGACGGTTTAATCCGACGGGCTATCTTTATCGGCGTCCGTTGCGACTATTCCTTCTCGGACTATCTTAAACTCGAATTCGGCGCCTTCGGGCATTGATCTGTGCTTTTCGAGGATGGCGCGCCTGTGATAGTGATATTTTTCAACGCGGACTATGACCTTTGAGATATGCTCAAGCGAGGTGCCGCCAAGCCCCGTGAGCCTGTCGGTGTCTATGTCCGTAAAGACCTGATTTGTAATGACGACGGGGATATTCAGGCGCTTTGCGTAGCCGAGGAGAAAGACCATCTGATTGCCGAGTTTCCTCTGGACTTCGCCGGAACCTGTGAGTTCGACGCGGTAGAGCGCCGTTGCGGAATCAAGAACTATAATACCCACATCGGATTCGAGATATGAGGAGCATTCGCGAATCATGAGGCTTTGCTGATCGAAATCGGAGGGCTCGTAGAGGAGGAGTTTTTCGGAGAGTTTTTCGGCGTCGTCGCCGCAGATCTGGCAGAAGCGCTCTATCGAGAAGCCTTCGCTGTCGATGACAATCGCGGATTTGCCGGATTTGAGCACGCTGACTGCGCACATGAGAGCGATAGTGCTCTTTCCCGCCGCAGGCTCGCCGTAGAACTGTGTGATTACCCTGCGCTCGAGACCGCCGCCGATGAGCCCGTCCAAGCCCGCGCAACCCGTGGTTATCTTATCCGCCGCCATTTTCCTATATATTCCCCGTTATTTTCGTTATTTTCCCGTTTTTCCGGTTATCACTCTATCTGCTCAAGCGCCAGATTCTCAGCCATCGCCGCTATGTTCTTCATAGGCATCTTCGTCTTAAGTGCGCACTTCTTTACGTCCTCGAACTCCGCCTTGAAGGTCGCGGGTGCGCCGTCAATCCAGCCGATTTTGACGTTGATGAGATAGGTTTCGTCATTGATGACGAGTTTTACCTCCTCGAATGTCCTGTGAAGTATGGAGCGGTGAACCGACTTGATGTGCCTTATTCCGAGCGTTCCCAGCTCTTCTGAGAGGATTTGAACGAATTTATCGCAGGTGCCCGGGATGCAGATTACTCTTACGAGGAAACCCGAGCGCCCTTTCTTCATTATAAGCGGCGCTGCGGAGACATCGCGCGCACCGGCATCCATAATGCGCTGCATTGTATATGACAGGACTTCGCCGGTGACATCGTCGACATTGGTCTCGAGGATATCGACGAAGTTCTCTTCGCGGCTGTCGGATTCGAGGATCATGGCTCGGAGCACGTTTGCACAACGCGGGAGATCTTTTGTTCCCGCACCGTAGCCTGACGCCGTTATTTTGCCGTGCGGCATTACCTGCGGACGATTGCCTGTTTTGTCTGCGGCGTTTTCATCGCCGCCGTGTGCGACAAACTCCGAGATGAGTGCGGCACCCGTGGGCGTGCAGAGTTCGCCGGTTTCGGCATCCGTATCCATAAACGTCTCAAGACCCGACTTCTTCAGAATCTCGACGGTCGCGGGCGCAGGCACGGGCATCTTTCCGTGATCGCCGCTGACGTAGCCGCATCCGAGATTTATGGGGCGGACGGCTACCTTATCGGGATTTATTGAGAGAAACGCCGTGCACGCTCCGATTACGTCGGCGATTGCATCGTCGGCGCCGACCTCATGAAAATGCGTCACGGTTCCGTGAACGGCGGTCTCGCCTGCATTGATCCTGTGAAAAACGCGGACTGCCATATCCTTCACTTCCTTCGAAGCCGAAGACTTAAGGACAATCTCGATTACCTCGTCGAGATTCCTGTGAGTCCGCTCCGCATTGGTCTCGACTTTTACGGCGGCGATTCCGTGTTTGATGACCGGTTTAAATTCCGGCTTTGCGACCACCGAGGACATTGCCGAGCTTACCGCCTCGCTGTCGGCACCTGCGGCCAGAAGTGCGCCGATAATCATATCGCCGGCGATACCGTTAAATGGATCAAAGAGGAGTATTTTCATAACTACAACTACTTATAGCCAATTGGATATAATTGGTATTAAGGTGATCTTATGATAGACCTAAAAGTCGACAGCGCATACCCGGAAGATCAGGGATGCGGCAGAGCAAGACTGGATCCAGAAACAATGCTCTATCTGCGTGTATCTCCGGGGGATTTGATATATATAGAGGGGAAGACACGCACCGTAGCCAAAGTATGGAGGATGTCGGTCAATGACTGGAATCAGGGAAAGATCCGCATTGACAACTATATCCGTGCAAACGCGGGCGTCGGCATCGGCGACAAGGTGACGGTCTCGGTCGTCGAGAAGCAGATTGCCGCCGAATCCGTGATTCTTGCGCCGCCGGAGGATCTCCCCAAGGATATTCCGATAAACTACAACAGTGCCGTTGCCAAACTCATCGATTTCCCGATTCACGCCGAGGATTCCGTGCCGATTGCCGTCGGAATGCCCTTCATGCCGATGCAGTATGTCTCATACAAGGTAGTGAGCATTACGCCGTCGGAGGCAACCATAATCTCGCGCGATACCGGGATTGAGTTCTCGGATCAGCCCGCGGAGGGCTTTGAGGGCATGAAACTCATCTCCTACGAGGATATCGGCGGACTCAAGACCGAACTTCAGAACGTCCGCGAGACCATCGAGATGCCCCTGCGTCATCCCGAACTCTTCAATAAACTCGGCATTGAGCCGCCCAAAGGCGTTCTTCTCTACGGTCCGCCGGGGACGGGCAAGACTCTGATTGCGAAGGCGGTCGCAAACGAGAGCGGGGCACATTTCATCTCGATTGCCGGTCCCGAGATTATATCCAAGTATTACGGCGAGAGCGAGCAGCGCCTGAGGGAGATTTTCGACGAGGCTGAGGAGAATGCGCCGTCGATTGTCTTCATCGACGAACTTGACTCAATCGCACCCAAACGCGAGGATGTCACGGGCGAGGTCGAGAGGCGCGTCGTCGCCCAGCTGCTCACCATGATGGACGGTCTTGAGGAGATGGGGCAGGTTGTGGTCATCGGCGCCACCAACCGCCTTGACGCGATAGATCAGGCGCTTCGAAGACCCGGGCGCTTTGACAGGGAGATTGAGATCGGCGTTCCGACCGAGGAGGACAGGCGCGAGATTCTGGGCATTCACACCCGCGGTATGCCTATCGAGGGCGAGTCGCGCATCATCGAATACAAGAAGAAGCTCGATGCCGCAAGTGCCGACAAAAAAGACGCTTTAGAAGAGGAGTTCAAGGAGATAAGCGAGGAGGTCAGGAAGGTCCGCGAGGAGATGATTCATGAGTTTGCCGCCAGAACAAACGGTTTTGTGGGCGCGGATCTTGCGGCGCTCTCGCGCGAGGCGGCAATGCGTGCCCTGCGGCGCTATATCCCGAGCATTGAGATGGATACCGACGAGATTCCGCAGGAGATTCTTGAGTCGATGGAGATTAAGGTCAATGATTTCAGGGATGCCCTGCACGACATTCACCCGAGTGCGATGCGCGAGATCTTCGTCGATATGCCCAAGATTAAGTGGTATGACGTCGGCGGGCTTAACAACGAGATTGAAGAGGTCAGAGAGGCGGCGGAATATCCGATTACGCGCCGCGAGAAATTTGACAATCTCGGCATAAAGCCGCCGAAGGGAGTGCTTCTTTACGGACCGCCGGGAACCGGAAAGACGCTTATAGCAAAGGCAATTGCCTCGGAGAGCGGCGCCAATTTCATATCGGTTCGCGGTCCGCAGATTCTATCCAAGTGGGTGGGCGAGAGCGAGAAGGCGGTAAGGGAGATTTTCCGCAAGGGAAGGCAGCTTGCGCCCTCGATTATCTTCTTCGACGAGCTTGACGCGATTGCGCCGGCGAGGAACAGCGGCACGGACTCGAAGGTCTATGATACC
>JAFZMT010000080.1 GCA_017553245.1 Methanomicrobium sp. | reverse complement strand
GATCGCCGTCTTTGACAATCGAGCGGATTCTTGCGGCAATTGCTTCAGCTTCGTTCAGGACCGAAGGTATTTCGGAGGTGTTCTCGCTCTCCGGCGTCAAAATCAATTCAACCGAGCCGATATCGTTCTTTCTCTTATCGGATACCGCAAGGGGATCGTAGGCAAAATCCCATTTATTGACGCATTTCGCGAATATATCCGAGAACAGGCGGTTTACAAATCCCAACACCGCATCCGTGCTCCTGAAATTTACGTCCAGCGATACCGTGCCGCCGCCGAAATCCTCGCAGATCTTTCGCCCCGCATCCTTGAACTGCGTCACATCGGCGTCCCTGAAGAGATAAATCGACTGTTTCGGGTCGCCGACCACGAAGAGAGCATTGCAGGGCTTTGATCCGCAAGCCGAATTGCCGTGTGAATCGCGTGAAAGGTCAATTAACCTATAGATTATCTCCGCCTGAGTGGGATCGGTATCCTGAAATTCATCGATCATTATGAACCGGAATCTGCCCGCATAATCTTTGGCAATCAGCTCGCTGCGGCTTGTAAAGAGCAGATAAGTCAGATCAATCATGTCGGTGAAGTCCGCCGCACCCATGCCGCGTTTCTCGCTCTCGACCATATCTTCGAGTGCATTGAAAACCATGCCGAGATGCTTCAGAATCTCGATTGTCCGCACGATTTCATCGGAACCAATGCCTGCGTCAATTCTCAGCAGATCTTTGGGCAGTGAGTCGTAAAAACTCTTAAGCAATGAGTATGACTCGCGTAGTTTAGCCAGCGAATCTCCGAATACCTCCTTTTTGCCCATCCTCGCCGAGCCTTTCACGGAAAACAGTGCAAACAGCGCCCTGCAGAACTTGTCTGGGTCGTCGGTAAGGATTTCGGGGAGCAGATCCCTTACATTTCGGAGATATACAATTCCCGTATCCGTTACCGTATACGTGCCCTGCGTAAATTCGGCGGAGAGATCGATAAGGTCTTCAACGGCAGCCCCGTATACGGGAGTTTCGTCGAAAAATGCCCTGTGAATTGCCTTTCTCTGTAAGGCAAAACCGCCCGACCAGTTTTCAATAACGGCGTCGGGGTCGGTATCCAGCTTCGCAAAGAACTCCTTTGCATATCTCCGCTTCTCATGAAACTTCCTCAGGATCTCGGTCAGTCCGCTGACGTCATAGATAAGAAGGCAGTTGGTTATGCTGTCGTAAACAGCCCGCTCTTTTGCGGAATCCGCCGTATCCGACGCGGCATAATTTCGTCTGCCGTTTCCCGACCG
Source organism: Methanomicrobium sp. (assembly GCA_017553245.1). Lineage (GTDB taxonomy): Archaea > Halobacteriota > Methanomicrobia > Methanomicrobiales > Methanomicrobiaceae > Methanomicrobium. The sequence continues at coordinate 1,623 of JAFZMT010000080.1, read as the reverse complement.
AGGTCTTCCGAGAAAGAGGCTGTTTATGCAGTTGCCGACCAGATCCGCATTCTCTGAGTTGGAAAGCACTTTAAATGCGGGATCTATGCCCAGTTCTACGGCATATTCGCGGATGATCTTCGAGCAGAAGGAATGGAAGGTCGAGATATTCGCCCACATCATCTCTTCTTTTATCTCTTCCCATTCCGCACCCGATTCTTTTCGGATTTCAGCCTCGACACGCTCTTTCATCTCGGCGGCGGCTTTCTCGGTAAAAGTAAGGGCAAGAATCTCGGAAGGACGGCATCCCGCCTCTTTTATGAGCCGGATATAGCGGTTTACGAGCACATGCGTCTTTCCCGTTCCGGCTCCGGCTGTGACACAGAGACTTATGTCGTGGCGGAGTGCCTCCTCCTGCATCTTTGTAAACATCACTCATCCCTCCCGAATTTCCGGGAAACAACGGCACTTCCTTTGGAACCTTCAGCAGCGCCGTCTAAAGCCCGCTCTTCAGGACCGCCTTCAGACCCGCCGCCATCACAGCCCGCATCGGGGGCACCTTTGTTGTATAAACCTGTATTCAGTTTATGCTCCAAAAGACGGAATTCCGAGACCCTGCATACATCCGAGAAGATACAGTAGCTTTTGCAGGAACCTATGCTGTTTACGGGCGGGAAAATGCCGTTTCTTACGGAATCACGATAGCCGCATGCCGCCCTTACCGAGTTGTCGAGAATCTCGGAGAAATTCGTATTTACGGTTCTCGGAAGTTTTGAATTGCAAAAGAGAGCTTTTTTTTCGCTGTCATAGATAACGGTCTCTCTGCGGACAAGTTTCTTTGAGATAACGTAGTAGCATCCGCCGGCGCCCTTCAGAGATCTCCCCGAGATCTCCTCAAAAGCCCGTATATACAGCGGCAACTGGAGCGCTTTTCCGCTTTGGATATCTTTTGCACTCGGGTGACCGCCCGTCTTGTAATCGATAACAGCGAAATCGTAACCGTCCGTGACGTCAACCCTGTCGATGTATCCCTTTATCAGAAGACTCTCACCGTCAGAGGATCTTACGCGAATCGGACGGTTTTGGAGGCTGTTTTTCGGATCAAAAGCGGAGCCGGAACCTATATATCCGTCGGCTCCGTCAGCACTGCCAGCGCCGGAATCACTGCTATCAGCGGCATTTCCTTTATCATCCCCGAGATACTTGCCGAATCCCACCTCAAAACCTGCGGGAACAAGACCGCCTGCGCCGCAGGCAACTTCGTTCTCAATAAAGCGCTTGTATATGCCGGTGAAATAAAAAGAATCCTTCATAATCTGAGCGGTCATGGCATCCCATGCAGGTCCCGATTTTCTGTATTTCGCAATCTTTGATTCGGTAATCTTTTTGAGAAGTCCAAATGCCTCAACTTTTTCGGACGCTTGGATACTTTTCTGATGAGTTTTCATCCATTCGGTATAGAATTCGGCAAGGGACTCATGAATAAGATTTCCGGTCTCCGAGGACGAGAGAGTGAGGTCTTCCTCAACCGGTTTATCCAGATAGTAAATATGTTTCAACAGAAAACTGAATGGGCAGTTGGCATACTGCTCAAGCGACGTCGGCGAAAACGCATAATCCACACCGAATTTTTCGGCAATCGCG
>JAFZMT010000079.1 GCA_017553245.1 Methanomicrobium sp. | reverse complement strand
GATTGGGTGTTGTGATTAGGTGTTGTGTTTGGGCGTTATGATTGTATGTTTATTTGAGTGCTTTTGATGTTCCGATTGGTCAGGCAGTCGGTATTTTTGAAAGTTCGGATTGCTTAATTGCCGAAAATATGATCTTTTCGGTGATCGTCGGGATTATTTGATGCAGATCTCAACGGTGACGACACTGCCGTCCGTGAGCTTGAGTTTGTCGCGCAGGTGTGTCTGTGAGATAACCTCAATGATATCCTCGGGGTAGTGCGAGCGCCCGGGGACGATGATTGCGCACTTGTAGCCGCCGATTTTACACGGCATGCATTTTGCGCCGCCGAATGTCCGGTCATCGGCTGTAAATCCGCTGATATCCGTCCAGCCGTGCAGTTCCGCCTTCTTTCTGATCTCGACGCCGGCGGGGAAAATCTTAATATTGAGAGTTCCCGGGTAGGGATCGATTCCGAGTTTTTCCTTAAACTGCGAGGAATAACCCGGAACATTGACATAGTATCTGCCTTCGCCGATGCCGCGGATGATTTCGCCGTCGATTCTGAGAATACCCGCATTAATCTCGAAGATCTTTTTGTAATCGGCATACTCTTTCTTTAATACATCCTCGCCGTTCGCCGTAATCGAGACGTACTGACCGTCCGGTCTGACGGATCTTACGATAAGGTCCTCCTTTTCGAGAGCGTTCAGGCGGCGGGATACTGTCATGGCGCTCATGTTCATGGCATCACCCAATTTCTGCGAAGATATGGAGACCTGACCGTTAAAGCCTCCCATAAGTCCTATTTTTTTCAGGAACATCAGGTCTTCTGCACTGATCATAAGTACCTACTTCTTGATATGCATAACATATATTATCTTTCATTCTTCCATGGCGTAACATGTTATCCCTCGAAAATGTGACGGGGTCTCAACTTTGCATACCGGCGGCATTTTCTCAAAATGTGCCGACTTCGGGCTTTTTGTGCGACGGCGTCCGCGCGCACTTTCGTGAAATGACGAATCCAAGTTCGTTATCTATATAATCTATAAACACACCATAATATGTATGAATTCCGCACTGCGCAACCGTCTTGCCGAGAAAATGGCAGGAGAGATTACGCTCTCAGAGTCCCCGGGTGATGCGCTTCGCAAATGGCGAATCAACTTCAACATCACCCCCGGAGTTCTGGCAGACAAGCTCGGATTCTCGCCTTCGGTTATCTCCGATTATGAAGGAGGCAGAAGGAAAAGTCCCGGTACCGCGGTTGTCGGAAAGATTGTTGAAACTATTTTATCCATTGACGAGGAGAACGGCGGACGTTACATGAATAAATACGCCAATATCCTTTACAGTAACTTTGACGACGAAGTAATCTACGACATGCACGATTACGACACCCCGCTGGCGCTCAAGAAATTCTGCGACAGGCTGGGCTGCAAACTCGTCAAAGGGTCAATGGACTATCAGATCTATGGATATACCGTAGTCAACAGCTTGAATGCGATTATCTCGTTGTCAGCCGCGGAATTCAACAAAATCTACGGCTGGAGTACAGAACGGGCACTGATCTTTACGAATGTATCGACAGGGAAATCGCCGATGATAGCAATTCGCGTTACTCCTTTTAAGCCGCGGTGTGTCATTCTTCAGGGAATTTCACCCGACAAGCTGCATCCCATCGTTGCGGAACTCGCTTCCCGCGATAAGATTGCACTTCTGACGACCGAGATGGAAGTAACCGACATCGTAAAAACACTAAGGGAATTATCATGGTAGGAATTATTACATACGGCGCCTATATCCCCCAGTTCCGCATAAAAGCGGATGAGATCGCCAAGGTCTGGGGTGCAAACGGCACTGAGATATCCAACGGACTCGGAGTCTATGAGAAATCCGTTCCCGATATGGATGAGGATGCACTGACTATTGCAGTGAATGCGGCAAGAAATGCACTGGCAAGACGCGAAGTCAACCCCGTTGATATCGGTGCAATCTATGTGGGCAGCGAATCGCACCCGTATGCGGTCAAGCCGACATCGGTTACTGTCGGAGAGGCAATCGGCGCAACGCCGGTCATGACCGCCGCCGACTACGAATTCGCATGCAAGGCGGGAACCGCGGGCATTCAGACCTGTATGGGTCTTGTCAAGAGCGGCATGATAAAATACGGCGTTGCCATAGGTTCGGATGTCGCACAGGGTGCCCCCAGCGATGCTCTTGAGTATACGGCAGCGGCAGGCGGAGCGGCGTTCGTTATCGGAAACGACGACCCGATTGCCGAGATCAACGACACCTGTTCGTTCTCGACCGATACCCCCGACTTCTGGAGACGCGACGGTCAGGCATATCCGAGACACGGCGGAAGGTTCTCGGGAGAGCCGGCATACTTCAAGCATGTTCAGGGCGCTGCCCACCTTCTGATGGACAAACTGGGAACAAAACCCGCGGATTACGACTACGCAATCTTCCACCAGCCCAACGCGAAGTTTCCGAGGAATGTCGCGGCAATGCTCGGATTTACGCCGGAGCAGATTAAGCAGGGTCTGTGTGCACCGAGGCTCGGAAACACATACTCCGGTGCCGTCCCCGTAGGTCTGTCATCGGTTCTCGATGTCGCAAAGCCGGGCGACAGGATTTTTGTCACGTCATACGGCTCGGGTTCGGGTTCGGATGCATTCGATATCACGGTTACGGACGCAATTCTCACAAAGATTGACAGAGAGGCGGCACCTTCGGTTGAGACAATGCTCAATGACAAGATATACCTCGACTACGCACAGTATGCGAAACACAAGGGTAAGATAGTGATGCAAAAATGAGAGATGTAGCAGTAGTAGGCGTCGGTCTCACCAAGTTCGGTGAGCGCTGGGGCGATTCATTCAGAGAAATGTGCGTCGAAGCCGGCGTTAAGGCAATCGACGATGCAGGTATGGACGGCGACGATATTCAGGAGATGTTCGTCGGCAACATGAGCGGAGGACGTTTCATCCTTCAGGAACATATCGGAGCGCTCATTGCGGATTATTCGGGTCTTGCGACAAACCACATCCCCGCAACGAGGACTGAAGCCGCATGTGCTTCGGGCGGTCTGGCATTCCGTCAGGCGGTTAACTGTATCGCCTCCGGCGCTCAGGATATCGTTATCGCGGCGGGAGTCGAGAAGATGACTGATGTTTCCGGCGGAGAGACCACGGATGCCCTTGCGGGTGCCGCCGACCGCGAATGGGAGGGAATGTACGGCGTTACTTTCCCGTCACTTTATGCGATGATGGCACGCGACTACATGAACAGATACGGCATGACCCGCGAGGAGCTGGCTCAGGTTGCGGTCAAGAACCACTACAACGGCGCCAGAAACCCGATTGCACAGTATCAGAAGGAGATTACGATTGATACGGTTCTCAATTCGACACTTGTTGCCGATCCGCTGCGTCTCATGGACTGTTCGCCCGTGACTGACGGCGCCGCCGCCGTTATCCTCTGTTCGCTTGAGCGTGCAAAGGAGTTTACGGACTGCCCCGTTCAGGTTCTGGCATCCACGCAGGCGTCGGATACGATCTCACTCCACGACAGGCGCGATATCAGCACACTCGATGCTACGGTCGCGGCTGCAAACCGCGCCTTCGATATCGCCAAGATTGAGAGGAAGGACGTAGACCTCGTCGAGGTTCACGACTGCTTTACAATCGCGGAGATCTGCGCAATCGAGGATATCGGCTTCTGCAAGAAGGGCGAGGCAGGCAAGCTTACCGCGGAAGGCTACACGGCTCTTGACGGCAAGCTGCCCGTGAACACCAGCGGCGGTCTGAAGGCATGCGGTCACCCCGTGGGTGCGACCGGTATCAAGCAGGTCTGCGAGGTTGTTTCACAGCTTCGCGGCGAGGCAGGCAAGAGGCAGGTCGACGGCGCCGAGATCGGTATGACTCACAATGTGGGCGGCACCGGCGCTACGGTTGTTACCAGCATTTTCAGGAGGGTTTAAAGATGTCAGTTCCACGATTCTGGAGAAAACAGACTAACAGGTATAATCTGATAGGTACGAAGTGCGAGACATGCGGCACTTATTATTTCCCGCCGAGGACGCTGTGCCCCAAGTGCAGACGCGAGGGAAAGATTGTCGACTATAAGTTCAAGGGCACGGGCAAGATTGTTACGTTCTCGGTTGTGAGGACCGCGAGCGACAAGTTCGATCTTCAGACGCCTTTCGTTGTCGCAATTATCGAGCTTGACGAGGGTACGCGCCTGACGGCGCCGGTTATCTGCTCGGATATCAACGAGGTCTATATCGGCATGAGGGTTAAGTCGACCTTCAGAAAGATATCGGCAGACGGCGACAGCGGTATCATAGTCTACGGTACGAAGTTCATACGCGAGTAATCCGGTAAGTTTACGATAAGATCCCTTAAAAATCCCGAACAGTAAATATACGGGAATATCACGATAAGATACAATATAAGAGAATAAGAAAATCAGAATACAACAACAAAAAAACAACAACAAAAAAATAACAAAACCTAATTTTTGCTTTTTTCCGTTTTTTGCGTTATTTTAGCATTGTTTTAGCAT
>JAFZMT010000006.1 GCA_017553245.1 Methanomicrobium sp. | reverse complement strand
TTCCACACTATAAATATGTCACTAACGTGAGAAAAGTGAACGAAAATAAGCCTGTTGCACAAAATATGGGAATAAAATCGGATTTTGATTTATCAAAGACAGGCTGCAACCTTCCGCCGCACCTGTAGCCGCGGATTGCGAGGACTTTTGACTGTTCCTTTGAGTCTTTGAGCGAGCCGATGAGGATGATAGCGGCGATGGAGAGGTAATCCGCGCAGTTCAGTCTGTCTTTTCGTCCCTGACAGACGGCTTTCATTCTGTGGGCAACCCTGCTCTTTGCACAGTCACTGCTCAGACGGCGGATTTTAAGAACGGCGATTGCGGAGATAAGCCCGAGTTCAAAGCCGTATTTTTCCCCGAAGAGCCATGTCATGACATTAAGCATGTCTTTTGAGGATATCTCGGTGTAGGCATAGCCCGCAATGAGGATAATTATGCTCATGCGGATGAGATACGAGATTCCCGCAAGTCCGCGATACTCCATCAGAAGGGAGATAGCCCCCGTTATTATGAAGAGTCCGAGGAAGAGCTTCGGCGACGGCAGTGACTTTTCGCGTCCCGAGAATACGAGCCACCAGACAAATGCGAGGGCTGCGCCGATTACGGATGCGTATGCCGAGACCGAGAGCAGAAAGACGGTCAGCAGTTTCAGACGGGCATCTTTCACGGTCGCTCCTCCTTATCAGACGGCGATTTACCGTCGTGTTCCGCGCAATCATGTTCAGTGCCGTCATGTCCCGCGGTTTCATGTTTCGTGTTCTCATGTCCCGTTATCCCGTGCCGCTCTATCGCGTTGACAGCGCAAACAGCGTCGCCGAATCCGACATCTTTCAAAACGGCGCCCTTTGAGAGTGCATATCTGATATATTCGGGTGCGCCGTCCCAGTCCCTAAGTGCCCGTGTATCCGAGGCTTTTCCGAGATAACAGAGCTTATCATCCTTAATCTCCCAGATAAAGTCGGCATGGGGGAGAACGGTCTTCTCGTGGGTGAATATGATTATTATCCGCGGGCGGCGGGATTGTGCGTCGGCGAACTGCCGGCATGAGGCAAACGCTTCTTTTCCGGCGATATCCAGCGTGCTGAAAGGCTCATCGAGGATAATCAGATCGGCATCTCCGGAGAGGATGCATGCGAGGTGGAGTTTTTTGAGTTCGCCGGCGGAGAGTTTTGCGGGGTCGGACTTCCTTTTTTCGCTCAGACCGAGGTGTTTCAGCAGATTTTCGGTCGCTTCCGGGGATTTGCCCCACGAAATTATCTCGTCTTCGACCGTTGTTTCCGTTATGTGGTATGCGGCGAACTGCATTAGAAATACACGTTTTTCGATTCCCGCGAATGTGATGTCGCCGGCGGCATTTGCAAGCCCCGATTCCGATAAGGCGTATGCAAGTGTCGATTTGCCGCTTCCCGTGTCGCCGGTTATGATGTGAACGCCGCTTTCGAATACGGCATCGGCATTGAGGGTAAAACTGCCGCGGGATACTTTAAGCCCTTTCAGCTCAAGTTTCGGAGTAATTCCTGCGCAATTATCAGTTGCGGCATTGGCGGTCGGGGTTGCCGTATCCGTCGCGGCATTTGCGACATTTGCGGCAGTTGCGGCGCTTGGGGTATTTGCGGTAGCGGTATCTGCGGAATTTGCGACATTTTCCAATGCGGCGTCTATGCGCATCGGAGTCGGAAGAAACGGCGAGTTTTGCTGTTTCAGCTCTTCAAAGACCGCGGTCGGAGTGCCGGAATACACTGCCCTGCCGTCCTCCATGAAGATTACGAAGTCGGCATCCGCGGCAATATCCGTGTTCTGCGTGCAGTTTATGATATAAGGAATCCCGGATGTTCTCCGTGATTTGTTTTCGGCACCGGCGGTATGGAGTTTTTTCAGCGCCGCCATTATCCTTTCCGAGGTCTTTCTGTCCAGATGCGAGTCGGGTTCGTCCAGCACAAGAATCCGCGGTGAGCTTATTATCGCCGTTGCGAGCGCAACGCAGGCTTTTTCGCCGCCGGAGATATTCTCCGTCTCCTTTACGAGAAGGTCTTCGATTCCGAGAAGTTCTGCCGCGGCGTTGAGTCTGTCGGAGATTGTCGCGTTATCTTCGAAAGCGAACCTCAGCGGCGATGTTATCTCATCGGCGACATTCTCAAAGATAATGCCGTTGTCAAAGAATTCGGGTACATATCCGGTGTCAAGACTGCGCACGGGGACTCCGTCGGCGATGACGCTGCCCGTTTTCGCTTCGTAATACCCGCATAAGAGCCTCGCCAGCGTCGATTTGCCGCTGCCGTTCTCTCCGATGATGCACGTGATGCCGTTGGGCACGCTGAGCCTTTCGATGTTCAGAGTCCTGAATTTAAGTGCGCCGATCTCAATCATCCGTGCCGTCCGTGCCCGTGCTTTCGATTCTCTCTGATATCAGATATGCCGCGGCAATCTTGAGGATATCGCCGAAGACGAACGGAACGGCGCCGACGAGGAAGGCATCGGCGATTGACAGCCCCGTTGATACGGATATCCAGATAACGCCGCATATCGTGATTGCGCATGTTCCGAGTATCAGCCCCGCGATTTTTATTGCCTTTGAGTTGCGCTCGCAGGCAAAACCGACAATCAGCGCCGCGATTATAAATCCGAACATATAGCCGCCCGTCGGACCCATGAGGATTCCGGGACCCGATGTCATCTGATGGAAGACGGGAAGACCGAGGGTGCCCAGAATTATGTAGAGAACGGTCGGAATAACGGCATGGCGTTTCATTACGCAGCCGCAGAGCAGAATGAACAGAGTCTGGAGTGTAACGGGGACGGGAATCATCGGGACTGTGATATAGCCGCCGATTGCGAAAAGCGCGATGAATAATGCCGTCTGATTAATTATTTCCGTCCGTTTCGTATCTCCGAACATGTTGTCAACCTGCGTTAATATTATCAGTTGACAGGGTATTTATTTTATGTGAATTTTATGGGAATATCCCTGCAGTTACACATGAATATGGCTTATTTTGAATATTATATAAAAATCAGATACTATCAAAAAATTATGATATATTTTAAATATTGTGACACTATATGTGATTACGCTTCAATCCGCCGCATGAAACAGGTCTGTTTTATTGAGAATATCGTTTATAAACGCCGTTGTTTCGCTTTTTCTCTGATATGGGGCTGATGTATGTGCCTTCGATGATGTTGGTGTATCCTTTCTGATTCAGAATCGCTTTTATCGAGTCGGCATGAGGGCAGCGGTCATGGTGGTGATTCTCGGTTACAATGCATGAGGAGAGGTGAACGGCGACCTCATTTGGCTTAATATCGGTTTTCTTCGCAAGTTTGCGGGTGAAATGATCGACTGTCGTCATATTTTCGGGATTATCGCAGCCGCCGCAGGTGACCGCAATATACGGAATATCGCGCGGATACCCTTCAAAAAAGCATTTTCGCTCGAAAAAACTATTTGTACAGGCAAAGCCGCTGCATCTTTTCCTGGCGTTTTCGCACTGCACTGTCAGAACAAACCTTATAGCTTTCTTATCCATCGCAAATCTCCGTAATTGTCATTCAGGTAAATATTCAGGTAAATATTTGGGTACATATTCGGTAATTTTTCGGGTAAATACCGGTCAAATATTCGGATTTTTTGGAATTAACGGAAAAATGATTGTTATTATTTTGTTATTATTTTGTTATTTTTTGTGATTATTTTGTATGATCCGCTCAGATCGGAGTGCAGTCGCCGGAGACAACTTTCTCGATTGTGCCGTTGTCTTTCTTGATAATAAGGGCGCCGTGGTCGTCGATGTCCATAGCCTCGCCTTCCAGCGTCTTCCTCGGCGTCGTTACCCTAACCCTGTGGTCAAGAGTATACGAAAGACTCTTCCATTCCTTGAGAATCGGCTCGAAATCGTTTTTCATAACGAAATCGTAACGGAGTTCGAACTCTTTGAGGAACTGCGCAAAGAACTCGACGCGGTTGATATCCGCGCCCGTCTCATCCTTAAGCGACGTAACCGCGACCGGAACATTATTGTGGAAGACTTCGGGCTTGACATTCGCGTCAATTCCGATTCCGAGCAGGCAGTGGTGAATAACGTCCGCCTCAGCCGAAATCTCAAGATAAATGCCGCAGACCTTTTTATCGCCGATAAAAATGTCGTTCGGCCATTTTATGAGCGCACCCACATCATACATGTTTCTGATGGTTCTTGCCACCGCAATCGATGCCGCCATCGTTATGAAAAACAGGCGATCCACCGAGATATCGGGTTTCAGAATGATTGTCGTCCAGATTCCGCCCTTAGGTGATGCCCATGCGCGTCCGAGTCTTCCGTAACCGCCGGTCTGCTCCTCGGCGATGATGACCGTTCCGTCAAGCGTCGATATGTCGTTTTTGACGCAGAGATCCTTGGCAACCCACGTAGTCGACTCTGTTTTCTCGAAATACCGGATATCGCGTCCGATAAAACGCGTCTTGAGATACTTCTCAATCTCGTGCGGCAGAAGTCCCGCGGTAGCGCTTACAAGCTCATAGCCGTCCGTTCTTGAGGAATTGATGGAGTATCCGAGCGCTTTCAGCTCCTTGATATCCTTCCAGACGGCAGAACGTGTTATACCGAGAATCCTGCTTATTTCTTCGCCCGACACGGGCTCTTTTCTGTCTTCCAGAATTTTTAAAATCTTGCCGGCAGTTTCATTCATTCCGATTACCTTCTTATCCCGTTGAATGCCTCGAATCACGATTATATTTTAATCCCATTCCGATTACCGCAGTCATTCCGCGGAATGCGAATATATCTAATAAAGTTAGTGTTTTACGCTTAGAATAATATTTCTACGTTGGCAGTACAGAATTTCCTGACAAACTCCTTTGACGGCAGTTCGTGGGTTGATACCAAAACAAAGTATCCGTCGCCGTATTTTTTGAAAAATATGACAATTTTTCCTTCTTTTGCCGATGCAACAACCTCATCTTCCGCGATATCGCCGGTGAAAAAGCCGTCGAAATCAATCATGTTCTCGTTGAAATCGGCGGTAATACCAGAAAATTCCCTGCTTTTATCGATTTTTATCGGCGCGCCGAAGAATTCGTGAGTATATTCGCATCTGAACGGCAGCCAGTCGTATGTGCCCGAATCCGCGGTGATGGCGCCGTAGCAGAGCACTCTTCCGCCTTTCTTTACGAAATTCCCGACCCTTTCGCGGGATGATCTGAGTGCCGGAAGAAGACCGGAATAGAGCCTGTTTCCGAAACCGGCAGGAATTATGAGGGCAACGATCTCCCCCCTGTAAAACGGCGTTGCGAGCATCTGCGGAGTTATAAGTTCGCAACTGACGCCGCAGTCTTCGATATATTTGTTCAGAATCCCCTCATTTTCCCAGGCAACCGCCGCTTTCGATACCATTTTATCCCCCTGTTTTGTTCTTTCAAATTCCGTTCAGAACAAAATTTCCGCGTTTGCCGTGCAGAATTTCCTGACAAACTCCTTTGAAGGCAGTTCGTGGATGGATGCGATAACGTAGCAGCCTTCGCCGTGCTTCTTCGCAATCATCACGTTTCTGCCCTCGTTTGTCGACGCAATTACCTCGCATTCGGGTGCGATATCGTCGAAATAGCCGTCGAATTCAATGCCGTTCTCGTCGAAATCGGCGGTAATGCCCGAAAACTCACTGTTTTTGTCGACCGTTATCGGCGCGTTGAAATACTCGTGAACGTAGTGGCACTTAAAGGGCAGCCAGCCGTATGTGCCCTCGTCTGCCGACATGGCGCCGAAGCAGAGGACTTTTCCGCCCTTTTTGACGAATTTCTCGATTCTGTCCGAGGATGCGCGAAGCGCCGGAAGAATACCCGAATACATTCTGTTTCCGAAACCCGTCGGAATTACGAGGGCAACGATATTTCCCTTGTAAAACGGCGTTGCGAGCATCTGCGGGGTCACAAGTTCGCACGTGACGCCGCAGTCCTCGACATATTTGTTCATAAAGCCTGCGCTGTCACAGGCGATACCTGCTTTTGATTTCATCCTTTTATCACTCCTAACGGTTCAAATCTGGCGACCTGCAGGGAAATTCCCGCGTTATGGACGACTTTTACTACCTCGCTGCTTGACTTGTAGGCATCGAGGGCTTCTTCGGCTATGACCTTGTTGCTTGTCGCCTTTACAAAAATGCCGCGTTTCTCAAGCGAATCTTTGATCTCCTGCCCGCTCAGACCTTCTTTCGCACGTGAGCGCGAGAAGACTCTGCCCGAGCCGTGACAGGTGCTGCCGAAGGTCTTTTCCATCGCCACCTGCGTCCCTTTGAGCAGATATGACGCCGTTCCCATACTTCCAGGAATCAGGACGGGCTGTCCCACGTGACGCAGGTCGGACGGCAGGTCGGGCGAATCGGGACCGAATGAGCGCGTTGCGCCTTTTCTGTGGACGCAGACCGTCTTTCTTCTGCCGTCGATGTCATACTCCTCGAACTTGGCGACGTTGTGGCAGACGTCGTAGACGAGCTTTAATTCGTCGTATTCGGTTCCGTAGATCTTACAGAAGACTTCGCGGACCATATGCGTTATCATCTGTCTGTTTGCCCACGCATAATTGGCGCAAGCCGCCATTGCGCCGAAGTATGCCTTTCCTTCGTCGCTTTTTACCGGTGCGCAGGCAAGCTGATTATCCGGGATATTTATGCCGTATTTCTTCGTTGCGGCTTCAATCTCTTTCAGATGGTCGGTGCAGACCTGATGCCCGAGACCGCGGGAGCCGCAGTGTATCATGATGCAGAGATTGTCTTTTTCGACGCCGAACTTCGCCGCAGCCTCTTCATCCATGATTTCGGCGGTCTTCTGCACCTCAAGGAAGTGGTTTCCCGAGCCAAGGGTGCCGCATTGCGGGATTCCGCGTGCAACGGCTTTTTTGCTGACAAACGAGGTATCCGCGCCTTCCATGCAGCCGTTATCCTCGCATCTGATGAGGTCCTGCGGGGTGCCGTAGCCGTTGTTTACCATCCAGCCCGCACCTTCGTTCATGATGTCGTCAAGCTCGTTTTCGCTCAGCTTTTTGTCGGCACGTGTTCCGACGCCGGTGGGCACGGTGTGGAAGAGTTCGGTAATCAGGCGTTTAATTTTGGGCATTTCGTTTTCGGAGGCTTTTACCGGCGTTGTTATGAGCCTTACGCCGCAGTTGATGTCAAAGCCGACGCCGCCCGGGGAGATAACCCCCGTTTCCGCGTCGAATCCGGCAACGCCGCCGATGGGAAAGCCGTATCCCCAGTGAACGTCGGGCATTGCCAGCGAGTATTTCAGGATTCCGGGAAGGGTAGCCACGTTTGCGAGCTGTTTTGCCGCACCTTCCTCAAGGGTCTGCGCAAGGAGTTCGGAGATATAGATTCTTGCCGGCACCGACATATTCGGCATGAATCCTTCCTTTAATTCCCATTCCACGTCGCTTATTTTGTTTATTTTGTCAATCATCACTTTGCCTCGGTCTTATATTCGGTCTTAGATTCGGTCTTATATTAGGTTTTATATTGTATGTCGGTCGTAGCCCGATTGCTGTCGGATTTCCGTTAAGATGTCTGTTCAAGAATATTGTATTCGCATTATATTATGATTGATGTTCGCGCAAGGGCGTAATGGCGTAAATATGTAAAGTTGCAGAGATGCGGAGTTGTAATGGCGTAAAGCGTAACGGCGTCTTTCAAAGGCGCATCCGAAGGCGCTTATCGCTTATACATCGAAGATTATTTCCGCCTGATAATATCTCTTATTCCCCTCGTAAACTTCCGTAATTTCGGCGCCGGAGCGCGATATGCCTTTTATCTCGGTTCCGCCGCCGTGCTTTTCGAGGACGAAAGGCTCGCCGAATACCTGCGCTTTCAGTGAATTGCCGGTGATCTTGGGATTTACGCGGGAGAGCACAAGGCAGTCGACTTCGGCGACGAAGAGCAGTTCCGATAAAAAGTCTATGAGGAGGTTTGACAGCGAATCCGACTCCAATTCGATTGTTTTTGTGACGCAGGTGCTGTCCGGGTCACTTTGGTTATTGAGGTCATTCGGGTCGGTTATGTCGTTGTTCTCAAACATTATCGAGAACATGGCTCTTGCCGCTTCGGAAAAGAGTTCTTCGGGACTGCTGCCGCGGCATCTGAAGAGAAAGTCTGCGGTGTGATCCAATTCTTCAAAGGACATTTTAAAAAGGTATTTTTGATTTTGCGCTCCGTGCTCTGTGCGTTTGCCTTGCTTTTGCGGTGTTTCCGACTTGCTATTGTCTCTTCCTTTTGGCTTGCGTTTTTTGACTTTTGCCGTATTGAACTCAGCCGTGAAACTTACGCGGTATAGGAATAGTCCGTGAACTGCGGAATCATGTCCTTACTTATGCAGTCTATGAATCTTGCCTGATATATTGAGACATAGAGGACGTATTTTCCGATATAAATCTCGATGTCGGTCGGCTTTGCGGGTTTTACAAGTGTTGACAGTATGATTGGACCGCCGCATGAGGTGCAGACTCTGAAATCGTGACCTTTATCGAGGATATATCTGCGCACCTCTTCGGAAACGGTGATATTGTACGGGGAGTCATTCTCCGGAGATTCGGAATACATTCATTATAATTCGGCATGTGAGGCTAAAATGATTTGCGATCATCCTGTTACGGTTGCCGAATATCCGCGGCAGGCAAATTTCCTCAAATTGTCCGTATATTCTTCGTAACTGCCCGAATTATACTCTGAATTATCCGTTGATCTCGGCAGGGATCCTCTAACAGCCCCGCATTGTTCTTATTTTCGCCTGTCTGACGGATGTCTGTCACGGGTATGCATTGCGGATGACATAATATTATTCGGTTCAAAACAATAATTGTC